>JAHJXZ010000080.1 GCA_018827205.1 Gammaproteobacteria bacterium
AGGCGGTCTTCGGCGCGGCCGGCGAGCATATGCAGGGCGTAACGCACCTTCCAGAGGAATTCCTGGCTGGAGGCGAGCAAGGCGTATTCGCTTTCCAACAAAAAGCCCTGGCCGACCATGGCGTGCAGGTTAAGCGTGCCGAAATGCCGGCGCGCGACCCAAAGAATGGTCTGGATATCGCGCAGGCCGCCAGGTGAGCCTTTGACGTTAGGCTCCAGGTTGTATTCGGTGTCGTTGTATTTGCCGTGACGGGCGCGCTGTTCTTTGTGTTTGGCCAGGAAGAACTGCTTGCTCGGCCACATTTGCTCAGTGCTGGTGACCGCCTGCATGCGCTGGCGCAGGCGCTCGGGGCCGGCGATGGTACGGCTTTCCATCAAGTTGGTGATAACTGTCAGATCGGCGCGGGCTTCTTCGGCGCACTCGTCAACGCTGCGCACGCTTTGCCCGACTTCCAGGCCGATGTCCCAGAGCAGGGTAAGGAAGCGCTCGATAGGCTCGCGGAAGGTCTCGTGGTCGGCGTTGTCGAGGAGGATCAGCAGGTCGATGTCGGAGAAGGGGTGCAGTTCGCCACGGCCATAGCCGCCGACGGCGAGCAGAGCGATATCGGCGTCTTCACTCCAGGACAGACGGTCCCAGGCTTCGCGCAGGATCTGGTCGACAAACCAGGCGCGGTCCTCGACCAGGCGACGTACGTCACGGCCGCTGGTAAAGCGCCCGTTTAGCACTTCACGGGCGTGGCGGATGGCCTTCTTGAATGCCGCAATCGGGCTGGCCTTGAGGGCCAGTTCCGCCTGGAACTGGCCGCGGTCGAACAGCTCGGGATCTACCTGCGGCATTGCGGCCTTCCTTCTATATGTTCAGGTTCTCAGGCTGAGGTGCGGGCGATGGTGTCGTCGTTGCGCAGGGTGAAGATCTCGTAGCCGTCAGCGGTCACCAGAATGGTGTGCTCCCACTGGGCGGAGAGCTTGCGGTCCTTGGTTATCGCGGTCCAGCCGTCACCCAGTGTACGGGTTTCCGCGCGGCCCTGATTGATCATCGGCTCGATGGTGAAGGTCATGCCTTCCTTTAGTTCCATGCCGGTGCCGGCGCGACCGTAGTGCAGCACTTGCGGCTCTTCATGGAACACCGCGCCAATGCCGTGGCCGCAGTATTCGCGCACCACAGAGAAGCCGTTCTTCTCGGCATGCTTCTGGATCACTTCGCCGATATCGCCTAGGCGTGTGCCCGGCTTGACCAGCTCGATACCTTTATACATGCACTCCTGGGTGATCTTGGCCAGGCGTTCGGCCCACTCTGGCACTTTGCCGACCATGAACATCTTGCTGGTATCACCGTGGTAGCCATCTTTGATCACGGTGATATCGATGTTGATAACGTCACCTTCTTTCAGCGGCTTGTCATTCGGGATGCCGTGGCAGACCACGTGGTTGACCGAAGTGCAGATCGACTTGGGGAAACCTTTGTAATTGAGCGGCGCGGGGATGGCCTGCTGCACGTTGACAATATAGTCGTGGCAGATACGGTCGAGCTCTTCGGTAGTGACGCCGGGCTTGACGTGCTCGCCAATCATTTCCAGAACTTCGGCAGCTAGGCGACCGGCTACGCGCATTTTCTCGATTTCGTCGGGCGTTTTGATGGTGACGGTCATGTGCGGCTCTCGAACGCGAACAGAAAGGGCGTCATCTTAACAGCTACAAGCCGCCAGCCATAAGCGCCACGTAAAACCTACCACTGGGTCGGCTGCATATGTTGCTGTCTGCGAGTAGCTTGCCCCCGACTTTTATGGTATAAAACGCGCCGCTTTACGGGCTGTGTGCCCGAAAGCTTAAACCCACACACGTATCGACACGGTTTCCTGGGTGCCTTGCGACAAGTTCGCCGGGTTGGAGATCGGGATACGTGGAGGCCTAACCCGACTTATCAAGGAACTATCATGTCCCAAGTCAACATGCGCGATATGCTGAAGGCCGGTGTGCACTTCGGCCACCAGACCCGTTACTGGAACCCGAAAATGGGCAAGTACATTTTCGGCGCGCGCAACAAGATCCACATCATCAACCTTGAAAAAACCCTGCCAATGTTCAACGACGCACTGTCGTTCGTTGAGAAGCTGGCTTCGGGCAAAAACAAGATTCTGTTCGTTGGCACCAAGCGTTCCGCTGGCAAGATCGTTGCTGAAGAAGCAGCACGTTGCGGTTCGCCGTACGTCGATCATCGCTGGTTGGGCGGCATGCTGACCAACTACAAAACCATCCGCGCCTCGATCAAGCGTCTGCGTGATCTGGAAGTTCAGTCCCAGGACGGCACTTTCACCAAGCTGACCAAGAAAGAAGCCCTGATGCGCACCCGTGATCTGGAAAAACTGGATCGCAGCCTGGGTGGTATCAAGGACATGGGCGGTCTGCCAGACGCTCTGTTCGTGATCGACGTTGACCACGAGCGCATTGCTATCACCGAAGCCAACAAGCTGGGCATCCCAGTTATCGGCATCGTCGATACCAACAGCAGCCCGGAAGGCGTTGACTACATCATCCCAGGTAACGATGACGCCATTCGCGCCATCCAGCTGTACATGGGGGCAATGGCTGACTCGGTAATCCGTGGTCGCACCAACGCTAACGGCGGCACTGACGAATTCGTCGAGCAAGCCCCGGCTGTAGAAGCTGCTGAAGGCTAAGTAAAACGCGCTTAGCGTTTGCTTAGTTCGCAAAAAGGGGGCTTGGCCCCCTTTTTGCCACCTTTTAAACCATCGCCGACGTGCAGTTGCAATCGTTTCTGATCATTGTCGGCAATGCGTTACGAATTGAGCGCCCGTTTTTGGCGGGTGGAATGGTTAACAACCTATCCAGGGGATTTTGAAATGGCAGAAATTACTGCAGCGTTGGTTAAAGAACTGCGTGAGCGTACTGGCGAAGGCATGATGGATTGCAAGAAGGCCTTGACCAAGGCTGGCGGCGACATCGAAAAAGCCATCGACGACATGCGTGCTTCCGGCGCGATCAAAGCTGCCAAGAAAGCTGGCAACGTGGCTGCCGAAGGCGCCATCAGTATCAAGGAAGATGGCAAGACTGCCGTTATTCTCGAAGTTAACTCGCAGACCGACTTCCTGGCTCTGCAGGACGATTTCAAGAGCTTCGTTGCTGCCAGTGTCGAGAAAGCCTTCGCTGACAAGCTGTCTGAAGTTGAGCCGCTGATCGCCGCTCAAGAAGAAGCCCGTCTGGCTCTGGTTGCCAAGTGCGGCGAGAACGTCAATATCCGTCGTCTGGCGCGTATTGAAGGTGACGTTCTGGGTTCTTACCTGCACGGCAACAAGATCGGTGTTGTGGTTGTGCTCAAGGGCGGCACCGTCGACCTGGCTAAAGACATCGCCATGCACGTAGCTGCAAGCAACCCTGAATTCCTGCTGCCTTCGGAAGTTTCCGCTGAAGCCATCGAGCGCGAGAAAGCCGTGTTCGTCAGCCTCAACGAAGACAAGATCAAGGGCAAACCGGCTGAAATCGTCGAGAAGATGGTTGCTGGTCGTATCCAGAAGTTCCTTGCTGAAGCCAGCCTGGTTGAGCAAGCCTTCGTTAAAGACCCGGAAATCAAGGTCGGTGCTCTGGCCAAGAAAGCCGGTGCTGAAATCGTTTCCTTCACCTACTTCAAGGTTGGCGAAGGCATCGAGAAGCCGGTCGACAACTTTGCTGAAGAAGTTGCTGCACAAGTAGCTGCTGCCAGCAAGTCGTAAGACGGCTAACCGCTGTTGCCCCGAAGAGGCTGCCCGCTAACGCGCGCGGCCTCTTTGTCAAATTGAGGGCACAGCTAAGCTGTGGAGTGGTTGGGGCTTTGGCACCAATGGCTCGGGGCGCTGTCGAAGCGCTCGATAAAAGCGAACCGAAGGTTTGCACAGAATTCAAACGCCGCAGGAGAGACTCGCAATGGCTCAGCAGATGAGTGGTCGTCAACCGCGCTACAAGCGCATTCTGCTCAAACTTAGCGGCGAGGCCCTGATGGGGTCGGAAGATTTCGGCATCGATCCCAAGGTGCTTGACCGCATGGCGCTGGAAGTCGGCCAACTGGTCGGTATTGGCGTACAGGTCGGTTTGGTGATCGGTGGTGGCAACCTGTTCCGTGGCGCAGCGCTGAGCGCGGCGGGTATGGATCGGGTAACCGGCGACCACATGGGCATGCTGGCGACCGTGATGAACGCCTTGGCCATGCGCGATGCGCTGGAGCGCTCGAACATCCCCGCTATCGTGATGTCGGCCATCTCCATGGTCGGAGTGACCGATCACTACGACCGACGCAAGGCGCTGCGTCATCTGAAAACCGGTGAGGTGGTGATTTTCGCCGCTGGCACTGGTAATCCGTTCTTCACCACCGACTCGGCCGCCTGCCTGCGCGCCATCGAAATCGATGCCGACGTGGTGCTCAAGGCGACCAAGGTGGATGGTGTGTACACTGCCGATCCATTCAAAGACCCGCATGCCGAGAAGTTCGATCGCCTGACCTACGATGAGGTGCTCGACCGCAAGCTGGGCGTAATGGACCTGACGGCCATCTGTCTGTGCCGCGACCATAATATGCCGCTGCGTGTTTTCAACATGAATAAGCCCGGCGCCCTGCTGAACGTTGTAGTCGGCGGCGCTGAAGGCACTCTGATTGAGGAAGATAAACATGATCAATGAGATCAAGAAAGACGCCCAGGTACGCATGCAGAAGAGCCTGGAATCGCTGGTTCACGCCTTTAGCCGTATCCGTACCGGTCAAGCTCACCCTAGCATTCTCGGTGGCGTGATGGTGCCTTACTACGGCTCTGACACCCCGCTGAATCAGGTGGCCAACGTCACCGTCAAGGACGCCCGTACCCTGCAGGTTGTGGCCTTCGAGCGCAACATGCTGGCGGCTGTCGACAAGGCTATCCAGAGCTCCGGTCTGGGCTTCAACCCGACCAACCTGGGCGAGCTGCTGCTGATTTCCATGCCGGCGCTGACCGAAGAAACCCGCAAGGGCTTCACCAAGCAGGCGCGTGATGCGGCTGAAGATGGCCGCGTAGCCGTGCGCAATATCCGTCGTGATGCCTTGAGTCAGTTGAAAGACCTGGTCAAGGAGAAGGAAATCAGCGAAGACGAAGAGCGCCGTGCCGCCGACGAAATCCAGAAGCTGACCGACAAGTTCGTGGCGGAAATCGAAGTAGCAGTGAAGCAGAAAGAAGCGGATCTGATGGCCGTTTAACGGCTGGATATCGTCATGGAAAAGACCAAAGACGGTAGTCCGCCCGCCGTGCCACGACATGTGGCGATCATCATGGACGGTAACAATCGCTGGGCGAAGAAGCGTCTGCTGCCCGGCGTGGCCGGTCATAAAGCCGGTGTCGATGCGGTGCGTGCAGTGATCGAGGTGTGCGCCGAGGCGGGTGTCGAGGTGCTGACGCTGTTCGCTTTCTCCAGTGAAAACTGGCAGCGCCCGGCTGAAGAGGTCAGTGCACTGATGGAGTTGTTCCTCAGTGCGCTGCGCCGCGAAGCGAAGAAACTCGATGCAAATGACATCAGTCTGCGCATTATTGGTGATCGTTCGCGCTTTCACCCTGAGCTGCAGGCCGCGATGCGTGAGGCCGAAGCGCAGACTGCCGGCGATAAGCGCTTTGTTCTGCAGGTGGCAGCCAACTACGGCGGCCAGTGGGATATCGCTCAGGCTGCTCAGCGTCTGGCCCGTGAAGTTCAAGGCGGCCATTTGCGCGCCGAGGACATCACTCCCGAATTGCTGCAGAGCTGCCTGGTAACCGGCGACTTGCCGCTGCCGGATCTGTGCATTCGCACAGGTGGCGAACACCGCATCAGTAATTTCCTGCTCTGGCAGCTGGCTTACACCGAGCTGTATTTCTCCGACCTGTTTTGGCCGGATTTCAAACACGACGCCATGCGCAAAGCCTTGGCCGATTTTGCTAGTCGTCAGCGTCGCTTTGGGAAAACCAGCGATCAGGTGACTGCTGAGGCCCGCAGCTGATGCTCAAACAACGAATTATCACGGCGCTGGTGCTGTTGCCATTCGCTCTGGGTGGCTTCTTTCTGCTTAATGGCGCGCTGTTTGCGCTGTTTATCGGCGCAGTGGTCAGCCTGGGCGCCTGGGAATGGGCGCGCCTGGCAGGTTTTACTGCCCAGGTGCAGCGCGTTGCCTACGCCGCGCTAGTGGCTGCGTTGTTGTTCGGCTTGTATCTGCTGCCGGCCTCGGCGCCTTGGGTGTTGTTGCTTGGGGTTGTCTGGTGGGCTGTGGCGACCTTTCTGGTTTTGGGCTATCCCGCCAGCAGCCGTTACTGGACGCAGGCTCCAGTCAGATTACTGATCGGTTTGCTGATTCTGTTGCCGGCTTGGCAGGGTCTGGTGCTGTTCAAGCAGTGGCCTGAAGCAAACTGGCTGATTCTCGCGGTGATGGTGCTGGTGTGGGGTGCGGATATCGGCGCCTATTTCGCCGGCCGTCGCTTCGGCAAACGCAAGCTGGCGCCGCAGGTCAGTCCCGGTAAGAGCTGGGAAGGGGTGTTCGGCGGCCTGCTGGCGACACTGCTGGTCTGCGTGGGCGTGGCGATCTACCGTGACTGGTCGTTTGCCAGCCTGTTGTTGGGCCTGGGCGGCACCGCCGTGGTGGTGTTGATCTCGGTGGTCGGCGATCTGACCGAAAGCATGTTTAAGCGCCAGTCCGGGGTTAAGGACAGCAGCAATCTGCTGCCGGGCCATGGCGGTGTGCTGGATCGTATCGACAGCCTGACGGCGGCGATCCCAGTGTTCGCCGCGTTGCTTTGGCTGGCGGGCTGGGGCGCGCTGTGAGTCACCTGCAGCAGATTACCGTGCTAGGGGCGACCGGTTCGATCGGCCTGAGCACTCTCGATGTCATCGCTCGCCACCCTGAGCGCTATCAAGTATTCGCGTTGTCCGGCTTCAGTCGCCTGACTGAGCTGGAAGCGCTGTGCATGATCTACCGCCCGCGCTTTGCTGTGGTGCCGCAGGCTTTGCAAGCTCGCCATCTGCAGGAAGGTTTACGTGCTGCCGGTTTGGCCACTCAAGTGCTGCATGGCCCCGAGGGGCTGTGTGAAGTGGCAGCGCATCCTGAAGTGGATGCGGTGATGGCCGCCATCGTAGGGGCGGCCGGGTTGCCGCCGACCCTGGCGGCGGTCGAGGCCGGCAAGAAGGTGCTGCTGGCCAACAAAGAAGCCCTGGTGATGTCGGGCGCACTGTTTATGCAGGCTGTGCGTAAAAGCGGCGCTGTGCTGTTGCCGATCGACAGTGAGCACAATGCGATTTTTCAGTGTCTGCCGGGTGACTACGCCCGTGGCCTACAGCAGGTTGGCGTGCGGCGCATTCTGCTGACCGCTTCTGGTGGGCCGTTCCGCGAAATGCCACTGGAGCAGCTGCATGCGGTCACTCCCGAGCAGGCGTGCGCGCATCCCAACTGGTCGATGGGGCGCAAGATCTCGGTCGACTCGGCGAGCATGATGAACAAAGGCCTGGAGCTGATCGAGGCCTGCTGGTTGTTTGACGCCACGCCAGCGCAGATTGAAGTGGTGGTGCATCCGCAGAGCGTGATCCATTCGCTGGTCGATTATGTCGACGGTTCGGTGCTGGCCCAGTTGGGCAATCCGGATATGCGCACGCCGATCAGTCACGCCCTGGCCTGGCCGGAGCGAATCGACTCGGGTGTCGCGCCGCTGGATCTGTTCGCCATTGCTCGGCTGGACTTTCAGGCACCGGACGAGCAGCGCTTTCCTTGTCTGCGCCTGGCGCGTGAGGCGGCGCAGGCCGGCGGTACAGCGCCTGCGATGCTCAATGCTGCCAATGAAGTGGCGGTTGCCGCGTTTCTTGAGCGGCGCATTCGCTTTCCAGAGATCGCGAGTATCATCGAAGACGTTCTGCACGCTGAGCCCGCCCTGGCGGTTGAGAGTCTGGATACGGTACTGGCTGCTGATAGTCGGGCCCGTGATCTGGCCGAGCAATGGCTGAGTCGGCGCTGATCGCTGACGCGGAGAAGTATGATGAGTGCGCTTTATATGTTGGTCGGCACCTTGGTTGCGTTGGGTGTGCTGGTAACCATCCACGAATACGGGCACTTCTGGGTCGCCCGCCGTTGTGGCGTCAAGGTGCTGCGGTTTTCCGTAGGCTTTGGTAGCCCGTTGCTGCGTTGGCATGACCGCCAGGGAACCGAGTTTGTAGTGGCCGCCATCCCGCTGGGCGGCTACGTGAAAATGCTCGACGAGCGCGAAGGTGATGTACCGCCGGAGTTGCTCAACCAGTCGTTCAATCGCAAGTCGGTCCAGCAGCGTATTGCCATTGTGGCCGCTGGTCCGGTTGCGAATTTCCTGCTGACATTGTTCTTTTTCTGGGTTGTAGCCATGCTGGGCAGCCAGCAGGTGCGCCCGGTTATTGGTGCGGTCGAGGCGGGCAGTCTGGCTGATGTGGCTGGTTTGCAGGTCGGGCAGGAAATTGTCGCGATTGATGGCGAGCCCACTGCGGGCTGGGCTGCGGTGAATCTGCAGCTGGTCAGTCGGTTGGGTGAAAGTGGTCGTCTGGATCTGGCGGTGCGTGAGCCAGGTTCCTCGGTCGACAGTCCGCGGCAGATCGTGCTGGATAACTGGCTACGCGGTGCCGATGAGCCAGACCCCATTTCCTCGTTGGGTATTCGCCCTTGGCGTCCGGTGTTGCAGCCAGTGCTGGCGCAGCTTGATCCCGAAGGACCGGCATTTGCGGCGGGCTTGCAAGTTGGCGATCGTTTGCTGGCGCTCGACGGCCAGTCTTTGGCTGATTGGCAGCAACTAGTTGATCAGGTCCGCGGTTTGCCGGGTAAAAAAATCAGCCTACTGGTAGAACGTCAAGGTCAGCAGCTGGATGTGCCGCTGACTCTGGCCGCGCGCGGTGAGGGTGAGGCCCTCAGTGGCTATCTGGGTGCTGGCGTGGCGGGTGGCGAATGGCCGCCTGAGATGCTGCGCGAAGTCAGCTATGGCCCGTTAGAAGCCATCGCTGAAGGTGCCAAAAATACCTGGACAATGAGTGTTCTAACCCTTAATTCCCTGAAGAAAATGCTGTTTGGCGAGCTCTCGGTAAAAAACTTGAGCGGGCCGATAACCATTGCTAAAGTGGCGGGCGCTTCTGCTGAGTCAGGTTTGAGTGATTTTCTTAAATTTCTCGCCTATTTAAGTATTAGCCTGGGGGTTCTTAATTTGTTGCCTATCCCCGTGCTGGATGGGGGGCATCTACTTTTTTATCTGGTCGAGTGGGTGCGTGGTCGCCCGCTGTCGGAACGGATACAGGGTTGGGGGATGCAGATCGGCATCAGTTTGGTCATCGGGGTCATGTTGCTGGCCCTGGTAAACGACTTGGGTCGCCTGTAGCCGCTACTGAATTACGCTCTCGGTACGTACAAGACGTGTCGCACTAAGCGGCAGATTTTTTATTGTCAGTTGGAATAAGAAAGGACTTCATGAAACGTCTGCTGCTACCTGCGGTGCTTGCGCACTGATGATCACCGAAGTTCACGCCGAGTCCTTCACTATCTCCGATATCCGGGTCACTGGTCTGCAGCGCGTTTCCGCTGGCAGCGTTTTCGGTGCCTTGCCCCTGAACGTGGGCGCGCAAGCCGATGACCGGTCGCTGGTTGAAGCTACCCGCGAACTGTTCAAAACCGGTTTCTTCCAGGACATTCAGCTCGGTCGCGATGGCGATGTGCTGGTTGTCAGCGTGGTTGAACGCCCATCTATCTCCAGTATCGAAATTGAAGGCAACAAGGCCATCAGCAGCGAAGACCTGCTTAAAGGCCTGAATCAGTCGGGCCTGGCTGAAGGTGAAATTTTCCAGCGGGCTACTCTGGAGGGCGTGCGCAACGAGCTGCAGCGCCAGTACGTTGCTCAGGGCCGTTACTCCGCAGAAATTGAAGCCGAAGTGATTCCGCAGCCGCGTAACCGCGTGGCACTGAAGATCAATATCAATGAAGGTTCGGTCGCCGCCATTCAGCACATTAACGTGGTGGGCAACTCGGTCTTTTCCGATGAAGACCTGATCGACCTGTTCGAACTGAAGACCACCAACTGGCTGTCGTTCTTTAAAAATGATGACAAGTACGCCCGTGAGAAACTCTCCGGCGACTTGGAACGCCTGCGTTCCTATTATCTGGATCGCGGCTATATCAATATGGATATCAGCTCCACTCAGGTATCCATCACCCCAGACAAGAAGCATGTCTATGTCACGGTCAACGTCGACGAAGGTGAGAAATTTACCGTGCGTGAGGTCAAACTCAGCGGTGAACTGAAGGTGCCGGAAGAAGAAGTCCGTGCTTTGCTGCTAGTTCAGGAAGGCCAGGTATTCTCGCGCAAAGTGATGACCACCACTTCCGAGCTGATCACTCGCCGCCTGGGTAACGAGGGCTATACCTTCGCCAACGTCAACGGCGTGCCAGAAGCCCATGATGATGGCACTGTGTCGATTACCTTTGTGGTCGATCCGGGCAAGCGTGCTTACGTCAACCGCATCAACTTCCGCGGTAACACCAAGTCGGAAGACGAAGTGTTGCGCCGTGAAATGCGTCAGATGGAAGGTGGCTGGGCTTCAACGTATTTGATTGATCAGTCCAAGACTCGTCTGGAGCGTCTCGGCTACTTCAAGGAAGTCAACGTCGAAACCCCGCAGGTGCCGGGTACTGACGATCAGGTTGACGTCAACTACAGCGTTGAAGAGCAGGCTTCCGGCTCCATCACCGCCAGCGTTGGTTTTGCCCAGAACGCCGGTCTGATTCTCGGCGGCTCGATTACCCAGAACAATTTCCTGGGTACTGGTAACAAGGTCAGTGTCGGTCTGACCCGTAGCGAATACCAGAGCAGCTACAACTTTGGCTTTGTTGACCCCTACTGGACGCCAGACGGTGTCAGCCTGGGCTACAACGCCTTCTTCCGTGAAACCGATTACGATGAGCTGAATACTGATGTATCCAGCTACTCGGTGGACAGCTACGGTGCGGGTGCCAGTATTGGTTATCCCATCAGCGATACCTCGCGTCTGACTTATGGCTTGACCATCCAGAACGACAGCATCGGCACCGGTGTGTATACCGTTGACGAAATTTTCAACTTTATCGAGGCCGAGGGTGACAGCTACCTGAACCTCAAAGCGTCGATTGGCTGGTCTGAGTCGACTCTCAATCGTGGTGTGCTCGCTAACCGCGGTCACTCACAAAGCTTGGTATTTGAAACCACAGTGCCGGGTAGTGATCTGTCGTTCTTCAAGGTGGATTACCGTGGCCAGGTCTTCAAGCCGCTGAGTGATACCTATACTTTGCGCTTGCATACCCAGCTGGGTTATGGCGAAAGCTACGGCTCTACTTCTGACCTGCCGTTCTATGAGCATTACTACGCGGGTGGTTTCAACTCGGTACGTGGCTTTAAGGACAGTAGCTTGGGGCCACGCAGCACGCCGAGTCGGGGGACTAACCCTGGTACAGCCTTCGATCCAGATCAAGATCCGCTTCCGTTCGGCGGAAACGTCCTTATCCAGGGTGGTGCTGAACTGCTGTTCCCCATGCCGTTCGTAAAAGATCAGCGTTCCCTGCGTACTGCACTGTTTTGGGACGTGGGTAATGTCTTCGACACCAATTGCGGTAATTCTCAAGCAGATTGCAGCAGTATTGATCCTGGCAACTTGGCCAGCTCGGTAGGTGTTGGTTTGACCTGGATCACCGCATTGGGTCCGTTGAGCTTTAGTTTGGCAATGCCAATCATCAAACCGGATGATGCTGATACGCAGATTTTCCAGTTCTCTCTCGGTCAGACGTTCTAAGCGTCGGATTTTTGAATACCAACAGTTTTGCAGGAGTTGCACCGTGCGTAAGTTGACTCAACTGGTTTTGTTAAGCGTTGCCCTGCTGGCAACCCCGGCTTTTGCCGAGATGAAGGTAGCGGTATTGAACTATCAAATGGCTTTGCTGGAATCTGACGCTGCCAAGCGTTACGCCGTTGATGCCGAGAAGAAATTCGGCCCGCAGCTGAACAAACTGAAAACCCTGGAAAGCGACGCCAAGCGCATTCAGGACCGCCTGGTTAAAGACGGCGAAAAAATGCAGACCGCTGAGCGCGAGCGCCTGGAGCTTGAATTCAAGCAAAAAGCCCGTGACTTCCAGTTCCAGTCCAAGGAGCTGAATGAGTCCAAGGCTGTTGCGGATCGTGAAATGCTGAAAAAGCTCAAGCCGAACCTGGACAAGGCCGTGGAAGAAGTGATCAAGACCGGTAACTTCGACCTGGTGCTGGAGCGCGGTGCGGTGATTGATGTCAAACCTCAGTTCGACATCACCCGCCAGGTTATCGAGCGCATGAATCAGCTGCGCTGATCATGAGTGTAACGGTTTATACCCTTGGCCAGCTGGCCGAGCGTCTGGGCGCCACCTTGCGTGGCGACACAGGCAAGCCGATCAGCGGCTTGGCTACCTTGCAGGAAGCCGGCGCTGATCAGCTGAGCTTTCTCTCCAATGCGCAATACCGTAAGTTTCTCTCGGGCTGCCAGGCTGGTGCGGTGCTGTTGACCGCTGCTGATGCCGAAGGCTATGCCGGCAATGCCTTGGTCGTTGCTAACCCTTACCTGGCGTATGCCGAGCTCTCCCATTTATTTGACCGTAAGCCTCGGGCCTTGCCTGGCGTGCATTCCACCGCCGTGTTGGCTGCGGATGCGCAGGTCGATGCGAGTGCGAGCATTGGCGCCTATGCGGTTATCGAAAGTGGCGCGCAAATCGCTGCCGGTGTAACCGTCGGAGCGCAGTGCGTTGTCGGTGCGCGCTCGGTGATCGGTGAGGGCGGCTGGCTCGCTCCGCGAGTAACGCTGTATCACGACGTACGCATCGGTAAGCGTGTGGTTATTCAGTCAGGTGCAGTGATCGGCGGCGAGGGCTTCGGCTTCGCCAACGAGAAAGGCGTTTGGCAGAAAATCGCGCAGATCGGTGGGGTGACCATCGGTGATGACGTCGAGATCGGTGCTAATACCACCGTCGACCGTGGTGCACTGTCGGATACGCTGATTGGCAACGGTGTAAAACTGGATAACCAGATCATGATCGCGCACAACGTGCAGATCGGCGACAACACGGCCATGGCCGGTTGTGCGGGGATTTCCGGCAGCACAAAAATTGGCAAGAATTGCATGATTGCTGGCGGCGTTGGCATGGTTGGGCATATCGAGGTGTGCGACAACGTGTTCGTCACCGGTATGACCATGGTCACTCGCTCGATCACCGAGCCCGGCTCCTATTCCTCGGGTACTGCCATGCAGCCTGCTGCTGAATGGCGCAAGAGCGCGGCACGGATTCGTCAGTTGGATGATATGGCGCGACGCCTGCAGCAGTTGGAAAAGCAGCTGGCCGCCGTGACCCCAGCAGCTGATACCTCATCTGATGCCTGAGCTGGTATTTGCCGGCTTCTCTTTTTTCTCTTACAGGCTTCTCTGCACATGATGGACATCAACCAGATTCGCGAATACTTGCCGCACCGCTATCCGTTCCTTTTGGTGGACCGGGTCGCTGAGCTGGATATTGAAGGCAAGCGAATTCGCGCCTACAAGAATGTCAGCATCAATGAGCCGTTTTTCAACGGGCATTTCCCTGAGCACCCGATTATGCCGGGCGTTTTGATCATTGAAGCCATGGCTCAAGCAGCCGGGATTCTCGGTTTCAAGATGATGGACCTGAAGCCCTCTGATGGCACCCTGTATTACTTTGTCGGCTCCGACAAGCTACGCTTTCGCCAGCCAGTGGTGCCGGGTGATCAGCTGATCCTTGAAGCCCGCTATCTGAGCAGTAAGCGCAGCATCTGGAAGTTCGAGTGCAAGGCCAGCGTCGACGGCAAGGAAGTCTGCTCGGCAGAAATCATCTGTGCGGAACGCAAGCTATGAGTTTGATTGACCCTCGCGCCATCATCGATCCCAGCGCCAAGTTGGCTGACGACGTCGTCGTTGGCCCTTGGTCGATAGTTGGGGCCGATGTAGAAATTGGCGAGGGTACAGTGATCGGCCCCCATGTGATCCTCAAGGGGCCGACGCGGATCGGTAAACACAACCGCATCTATCAGTTCTCCTCGGTGGGTGAAGACACACCTGATCTTAAGTACCAAGGTGAGGCGACTCGACTGGTCATTGGCGACCACAACGTGATCCGCGAGGGTGTCACCATCCACCGCGGCACCGTGCAGGATCGCAGCGAAACCACCCTGGGTGACCACAACCTGATCATGGCCTATGCCCACATCGGCCATGACAGCGTGATCGGCAACCATTGCATCCTGGTCAACAATACTGCGCTGGCCGGGCATGTGTGGGTCGATGACTGGGCGATTCTCTCCGGCTATACCCTGGTTCATCAGTTCTGCCGTATCGGTGCGCACAGCTTTTCCGGTATGGGCACGGCGATTGGCAAGGATGTACCGGCGTTTGTCACCGTGTTCGGCAACCCGGCCGAAGCGCGCAGCATGAACTTCGAAGGCATGCGCCGTCGTGGTTTCAGCGCCGAGGCGATTGCCGCCTTGCGTCGCGCGTACAAGATTGTCTATCGCCAGGGACTTACGGTTGAGCAGGCGATGGCCGAACTGGCCGAGTCGTCTGCTGAGTTCCCCGAAGTCGCGATCTTCCGCGATTCCATTCAGGCTTCAAGCCGCGGCATTACCCGATAATTTATGACTGACCTGATGCGTGTCGCGCTGGTCGCTGGCGAGGCGTCTGGCGATATTCTCGGTGCGGGCCTGATGCAGGCCCTCAAAGCCCAATACCCACAGATCGAATTTATCGGTGTCGGCGGCCCGCTCATGCAGGCTCAGGGGCTGAATTCCTATTTCCCGATGGAGCGCTTGTCGGTGATGGGCTTGGTCGAGGTACTTGGCCGTCTGCCTGAGCTGCTGTCGCGGCGTAAGCGGCTGATCAATACCCTGATCGCGGCCAAACCGGATGTCTTTATCGGCATCGATGCGCCGGATTTCAATCTGACCCTTGAACTCAAGTTGCGTCAGGCGGGCATCAAGACCGTGCATTATGTCAGCCCGTCCGTATGGGCCTGGCGGCAGAAACGCGTGCTGAAGATTCGCGAAGCCTGCGACCTGATGCTGACCCTGTTCCCGTTCGAGGCGCAGTTCTATCAGGATCATCAGGTGCCGGTGCGCTTTGTCGGCCATCCGCTGGCCGATACCATTCCGCAGCAAGCGGATCGCGCTGCGGCCCGTGATTCGCTGAACTTATCGCATGATCAGCCGGTGGTGGCCCTGATGCCGGGCAGCCGCGGTGGCGAAGTGTCGCGCCTGGGCAGCTTGTTTCTCGATGCCGCCGTTCGGTTGCGTACCTTGCGCCCCGGTATCCAGTTTGTTCTGCCGTGCTCCAGCCCGGAGCGCCGTGCGCAGCTTGAGCAGATGCTGGTGGGTCTTGATCTGCCGCTGACCTTGCTCAATGGCCGCTCCCATGAGGCGCTGGCGGCCTGTGATGCGGTGTTGATCGCCTCCGGTACGGCGACCCTTGAGGCCTTGCTCTACAAACGGCCGATGGTGGTGGCTTACAAGGTTGCGCCGTTGACCTATCGCATCCTCAAGCGCCTGGTTACCAGCGCTTATATTTCCCTGCCGAATCTGCTGGCCGAGCGTTTGCTGGTACCTGAGATGATTCAGGATGCCGCTACGCCTGAAGCGCTGGCCCAATTGCTTGCTCCGCTGCTGGATGGCGGCGAGGTGCAGACTGAAGGCTTTGATGTAATTCACCGCGCGCTGCGACGTGACGCTTCGGTGCAGGCTGCCCAGGCTGTGCTGCAACTGACAGGGCGCGGCTGATGCAGCTCGGGCTGGATTTCACCCTGGTGCAGGAGCTGGTGGCCGGCGTTGATGAAGTCGGCCGTGGCCCGCTCTGCGGTGCGGTGGTGACGGCGGCGGTGATTCTCGATCCGGCACGGCCGATTCTCGGCCTGAACGATTCGAAAAAGCTGACCGAGGCGCGTCGGGAGAAACTTTTCGACGAGATTCGTGAAAAAGCTCTGGCCTGGTGCATCGCCCGCGCTGAGGTCGAAGAAATCGATCAGCTGAATATTCTCCAGGCCACCATGCTGGCCATGCAGCGCGCGGTTGAGGGCTTGAGTGTCACGCCCAAGCTAGCGCTGATCGATGGTAATCGCTGCCCGAAACTGCAGGTGCCTAGCGCCGCAGTGATCAAGGGCGATAGTCAGGTGCCGGCGATTGCCGCGGCGTCGATCCTGGCCAAGGTCAGCCGTGATCGCGAGATGCAGCTACTGGATCAGCAATACCCCGGTTACGGTATCGCCGGGCACAAAGGCTATCCCACCCCGGTACACCTGGAAGCGCTAAGGCGTCTAGGGCCGACGCCGATTCACCGGCGTTCCTTTGGCCCGGTACGTGCGTTGTTGGACGACTGATACAACGCTTAAAGCATTCCCCCGTATCCTCTGCCCGGTAGCGCTTGTCGCGCGCTGCTGCGGTTGTACAATCCCTGCCTTGTCGTTTTTGTGTTTTGTATAGGACTGCCATGACCGCTTCATTCGTCCACCTGCGTTTGCACACCGAGTTTTCCCTGGTCGACGGGCTCGTGCGGGTCAAGCCACTGATCAAATCGGTGGCGGCAGCCGGAATGCCGGCGGTAGCGGTCACTGACATGAGCAATATGTGCTCATTGGTAAAGTTCTATAAGGCAGCCATGGGCGGTGGCATCAAGCCGATCTGCGGTGCCGACATCTGGCTGGCCAGTGCCGATGAAGATGGTCCGCTGAGCCGCATGACCCTGCTGGCGATGAATGCCAAGGGTTATCGCAACCTCACCGAACTGGTCTCGCGCGGCTGGAGCGAAGGGCAGAGCAATGATCTGGTCATCATCCAGCGCGACTGGGTTAAGGAAGCGGCCGAGGGGCTGATTGCCCTGTCGGGTGCAAAGGAAGGCGAAGTCGGCCATGCCTTGCTTGATGGCGAGCAGGCGCAGGCCGAAGCTGTTCTGCGCGAATGGATGGCGGTGTTCCCCGAGCGCTTCTACCTGGAAGTACAGCGTACCAACCGGGTTAATGATGAAGAACATCTGCACGCCGCCGTCGCCCTGGCCGACAAGGTTGGCGCGCCACTGGTAGCGACTAACGATGTGCGCTTTATCAAGCAGGACGACTTCGCCGCCCATGAAACCCGTGTGTGCATCGGCGAAGGCCGTAGCCTGGACGACCCGCGCCGCCTGCGCACCTACTCCGATCAGCAGTACCTGAAAAGCCCGGAGGAAATGGCCGAGCTGTTCCGTGATTTGCCCGAGGCACTGGAAAACACCATCGAGATTGCCAAACGCTGCAATATCGAGGTGCAACTGGGCAAGTACTTCCTGCCAGATTTCCCTGTGCCGGCCGGCCTGACCATGGACGAATACTTTCGTCAGGTTTCGTTCGAGGGGCTGGAAGAGCGTCTGGCGGTGCTGTGGCCGAAGGACACCACACCGAATTACGAAGAGAAGCGTCAGGTCTATATCGATCGGTTGAATTTCGAGCTGGATATCATCATCCAGATGGGCTTCCCCGGCTACTTCCTGATCGTAATGGACTTTATCAAGTGGGCGAAGAACAACGGCGTGCCGGTGGGCCCTGGCCGTGGGTCGGGTGCCGGTTCACTGGTGGCCTATGTGCAGAAGATCACCGACCTCGATCCGCTGGCCTATGACCTGCTGTTCGAACGTTTCCTCAACCCGGAACGGGTCTCCATGCCCGACTTCGACGTCGACTTTTGCATGGACGGCCGCGACCGAGTAATCGACTACGTGGCCGAGAAATACGGCCGCAACGCGGTGAGCCAGATCATCACCTTCGGCACCATGGCGGCCAAGGCGGTGGTGCGTGACGTGGCGCGGGCCCAGGGCAAATCCTACGGCCTGGCAGATCGCCTGTCGAAGATGATCCCCTTCGAAGTCGGCATGACCCTGGAAAAAGCCTACGAAATGGAGGAGCCGCTGCGCGACTTCCTCAAGGTTGACGAAGACGCCCGAGAAATCTGGGAGATGTCGCTCAAGCTCGAAGGCATCTGCCGCGGTACCGGCAAGCACGCCGGGGGTGTGGTGATCGCGCCGACCAAACTCACCGACTTCTCGCCGATTGCCTGCGATGACGAGGGTGGCGGCCTGGTCACTCAGTTCGATAAAGACGACGTGGAATCCGCCGGCCTGGTGAAGTTCGACTTCCTCGGTCTGCGCACCCTGACCATCATCAAGTGGGCGATGGAAACCATCAACCGCGAGCAGGCCAAGAAAGGCCTGCCTGATCTGAACATCGACTTTATTCCGCTGGACGACAAGCCGACGTTCAGCATGCTGCAGAAGGCCGAGACTACTGCGGTATTCCAGCTTGAATCGCGCGGCATGAAGGAGCTGATCAAGAAGCTCAAGCCGGACTGCCTGGAAGACATGATCGCTCTGGTGGCTCTGTTCCGTCCTGGGCCGCTGCAATCGGGCATGGTGGACGACTTTATCAACCGTAAGCATGGTCGCGAGCAGATCTCCTACCCGCACCAGGACTATCAGTACGCGGGTCTTGAGCCGGTCCTCAAGCCGACCTACGGCATCATCCTGTATCAGGAACAGGTGATGCAGATTGCTCAGGTTATGGCCGGCTACACCTTGGGTGGTGCGGACATGCTGCGCCGCGCCATGGGTAAGAAAAAACCCGAGGAGATGGCCAAGCAACGTGGCGGCTTTATCGAAGGCTGCGCTAACAACGGTATCGATGGGAACCTGGCGGGCAACATCTTCGATCTGGTGGAGAAATTCGCTGGTTACGGCTTCAACAAATCTCACTCCGCTGCTTATGGCTTGCTCTCGTATCAAACGGCCTGGCTTAAGGCACACCACTCAGCGGCCTTTATGGCGGCGGTGTTGTCGGCGGATATGCACAACACCGACAAGGTCGTCACCCTGATTGAGGAGTGCCGCAGCATGAAGCTGCGCCTCGATGCGCCGGATGTGAACATCTCCGAGTTCAAATTTACGGTTAATTACGAAGGCTGGATTGTCTACGGCCTGGGCGCGATCAAGGGCGTCGGCGAGGGGCCGGTAGAGGCGATCGTCGAAGCGCGTCAGGGCGGGCCGTTCAAGGACCTGTTCGACTTCTGCTCGCGCGTCGACCTCAAACGCATCAACAAACGCACCCTCGAAGCGCTGATCCGCAGCGGTGCGCTAGATCGTCTGGGCCCGCACTTCCATGAAGAGCTTAAAGCCTACAAGGCCAATATCGACCGCAATCGCGCGGTATTGCTGGGGGCGATGGAGGAGGCTGTGCAGGCCGCCGAACAGACTGCGCGCAGTGCAGAGAGTGGGCACATGGACCTGTTCGGTGGGGTGTTTGCCGATGCTGAGGCGGATGTCTATCTCAATCATCTACGCGCCCGTGAACTGACGTTGAAAGAGCGCCTCAAGGGCGAGAAAGATACCCTGGGTCTGTACCTGACCGGACACCCGATTGATGAGTATGAAGGTGAAGTGCGGCGGTTTGCCCGCCAGCGCATCGTCGACCTGAAAGCCGCGCGTGGTGATCAGACGATTGCCGGCCTGGTGGTCGCCCTGCGGGTGATGAAGAACAAGAAGGGCGACAAGATGGGTTTTATCACCCTCGATGACCGTTCCGGGCGGATCGAGGCCTCTTTGTTTGCCGAAGCGTTCAACAGTGCTCAAGCCCTATTGCAGACCGATGCCCTGGTGGTAGTGGAGGGCGAGGTGAGCAACGACGACTTCTCCGGCGGCCTGCGCTTGCGTGCCAAGCGGGTGATGAGCCTGGAAGAGGCGCGCACCGGTCTGGCCGACAGCCTGCGCCTGAAGGTCGCCAGTAGTGCCTTGCAGGGCGATCGTCTACGTTGGCTGGCCGACTTGTGCGGACGCCATCGCGGCGCGTGTCCGATCACCGTTGACTACAGCGGCAGCGACGCCAAGGCGCAATTGCAGTTTGGCGAAGGCTGGCGTATCGAGCCGGCCGACAGTCTGATTCAGGCATTGCGTGACCAGTTCGGCCGCGACAACGTCTTTTTGCACTACCGCTGATTTGCGAGGCTTAGGCTTCGCCGGTCGGTCGTGATACCCGGTAAGTTCTGTATTGAAGGCTTTCGTACAGAACCGGGTGTCGACCTGAATGCGCCTGCTGCTATAAGGTAGGGCGCGATAACGGATACAGCTCCCGGCCACTTGGCCGTCGACGCAAGACGGATGACTATGAACCCGAATTTTCTCGATTTCGAACAGCCGATCGCCGACCTGCAAGCCAAGATCGAAGAGCTTCGCCTGGTCGGTAACGACAACTCGTTGAACATCAACGATGAAATCGCCCGCCTGCAGGACAAAAGCAGCTCACTGACCGAAACTATTTTCGGCAACTTGAGCAGCTGGCAGATCGCCCAGCTGGCGCGCCACCCACGCCGTCCTTACACCCTGGATTATCTGCAGCACATCTTTACCGAGTTTGATGAGTTGCATGGTGATCGCCACTTCTCCGACGACGCGGCCCTGGTGGGTGGTGTTGCCCGTCTGGACGGTGAGCCGGTGATGGTCATTGGTCACCAGAAAGGCCGTGAGATTCGCGAAAAAGTGCGCCGCAACTTCGGCATGCCGCGTCCTGAGGGCTACCGCAAGGCGTGCCGCCTGATGGAAATGGCTGAGCGCTTCAAGATGCCGATCCTGACCTTTATCGACACCCCAGGTGCCTACCCAGGTATCGACGCCGAAGAGCGCAACCAGAGCGAAGCCATCGCCTGGAACCTGCGTGTTATGGCGCGCCTGAAAACCCCGATCATCGCCACCGTCATTGGTGAAGGTGGTTCCGGTGGTGCACTGGCGATTGGTGTGTGCGATCAGCTGAACATGCTGCAGTACTCCACCTACTCGGTGATCTCGCCGGAAGGTTGCGCTTCGATTCTGTGGAAGACCGCAGAGAAGGCTCCGGATGCTGCCGAGGCCATGGGCATTACTGCCGAGCGGCTGAAAGGCCTGGGCATTGTTGACCAGGTTATCGGTGAGCCACTCGGTGGCGCACACAGCGATCCAGCTGCTGCTGCTGAGTCAGTACGTCAGGCGCTGCGTACGCAATTGGACATGCTCAAGGCTTTCGATACCGACGCGCTGCTCAAGCGTCGTTATGAGCGTCTGATGAGCTACGGGATTGCCTGATTGCTCGGCAGTCGCGCATACAACGGGCCTTCGGGCCCGTTGTTGTTTTAAGCTTGGCCGATGACTCCTGTGCATATTCGTTTGCGTGATGCCCTCCAGCCCTGGCGTAGTGCCCCTGGCTGGTGTGTGGCCCTGTCCGGCGGGCTGGATTCCACGGTGTTGTTGCACCTGCTGGCCAGCCTCGCGCAACGTGAGGCATTGCCGCCTCTTTCTGCCATTCATATTCATCACGGCCTGCAGGCTGCGGCTAATGCCTGGCCGGCCCATTGCAGTGAGTTGTGCGCCGCCTTATCTGTGCCGTTGCAGGTTGAATATGTTCAGGTTGCTCCAGGCGCCAGTCTTGAGCGTGCTGCGCGCGAGGCTCGCTACGCGGCTTTTGCGGCCCGGCTCAGCGCAGATGAACTGCTGCTGACCGCGCAACATCGTGATGATCAAGCCGAAACCCTGCTGTTTCGCTTGCTGCGCGGTGCCGGCGTGCAGGGTTTGTCGGCTATGCCGGTGAGTCGAGCGTTGGGGGCAGGGCAGCTGGTTCGGCCGCTGCTCAACTGCTCGCGCGATGAGCTGTTGGCTTATGCTCGTGAGCACACGTTGTCCTGGGTCGAAGATCCGTCAAATGCTGATGAGCGCTTCTCGCGCAATTACCTGCGTCGTCAGGTGATGCCTGCGTTGCTCAGTCGCTGGCCGCAGGCCTCAGCCAATATGACTCGTAGCGCCGCGCACTTGAGTGAGGCTGCGCAGTTGCTCGATGAGTTGGCGCAGCAGGATATAGCTGCCGCGCAGGTACCAGCCGAGTTTATCTGGTTGTCGTTACCCAGCCTGGCGCTGCCTGTGCTGCACAGTTTGAGTGAGCCGCGTCAGCGTAACGCTCTGCGTTATTGGCTGCGACCGCTAACGGCGATGCCCGACAGCGAGCACTGGGCCGGCTGGCAGGCGCTGCGCGATGCCGCGCAGGATGCTGCGCCAGTCTGGAAGCTGGCAGCGGGGGAGTTGCGCCGCGGTGATGAGCGTCTGTGGTGGTTGGCGGGTGACTGGCTGTGCTCGCCGGTGTCGGTCAATGTAACGGTTCAAGGTGATCAGCATGTGCTGTTGCCGGCTAATGGCTCTGTGCGAATTGACGGCCAGCTGCCTGCGGGTAACTGGCAGTTGGGCTATCGCCAGGCTGGCGATCAGATACTGCTGCCTGGGCGCGGGCACCGCGATCTCAAGCGCTTGTTCAATGAATTGCGCGTGCCAGCTTTTGTGCGTAATCGCCTGCCGCTGCTGCGTCTGGATAACCAGGTTGTGGCAGTCGCCAACCTGCCAAGTATGCAGGGCGCCGTTGATGGCAGCTGGCAATTGCATTGGCAGCCACCGACGAATGATCAAGGTTTGAGCTGATAAGCCCTTTCCGGTAGACTACGCTCCCGTCTTACTACAGCTTTTGTTGACTCCCTTTGGGAATCGGCAGGGCTAGCTAATTGCGGTGTATTGCAATTGGTCGCTTCGGCATTCCTTCGCTTTCCCCGGCGGCATTGACCGCTTAAACGCAGACTTCTAGGGTTTTTCATGACGCGCTACATATTCGTCACGGGTGGTGTTGTTTCTTCATTGGGGAAAGGCATCGCCTCGGCTTCATTGGCGGCTATCCTGGAGGCGCGGGGCCTGAAGGTCACCATGCTCAAGCTGGATCCCTATATCAACGTCGATCCGGGCACCATGAGCCCGTTCCAGCACGGTGAGGTGTTCGTCACCCACGACGGCGCTGAGACCGACCTCGACCTGGGCCACTATGAGCGGTTTATCCGCACCACCATGACCCAGAACAACAACTTCACCACCGGCCGCGTCTACGAAGACGTGCTGCGCCGCGAGCGTCGTGGTGATTACCTGGGCGCGACCATTCAGGTCATCCCGCACATCACCGACGAGATCAAGCGCCGCATCATCAAGGGTGCTGGCGACGCTGACGTGGCCATGGTTGAAATCGGCGGCACGGTCGGCGACATCGAGTCGCAGCCGTTCCTTGAGGCGATTCGCCAGCTACGTGTGGAAGTAGGTGCCAAGCGCGCCATGCTGATGCACCTGACTCTGGTGCCGTATATCGCCACCGCTGGCGAAACCAAGACCAAGCCGACTCAGCATTCGGTGAAAGAGCTGCGCTCCATCGGCCTGCAGCCAGACGTGCTGATCTGCCGCTCCGACCACCCGATCGATATTTCCTCGCGCCGCAAGATCGCGCTGTTCACCAACGTTGAAGAGCGTGCGGTGATTTCCCTGGAAGACGTCGACACCATCTACAAGATCCCTGGTATTCTGCATGCCCAGGGCCTGGATGATTTCGTCGTCGAGCGCTTTGGCCTGGCATGCAACGGTGCCGACCTGTCCGAGTGGGACCGCGTGGTCGATGCCAAGCTGAATCCGGAGCACGAAGTCACTATCGCCATGGTCGGCAAGTACATGGAGCTGTTGGATGCTTATAAATCGCTGATCGAAGCGATGAGCCATGCCGGCATCCAGAACCGCACCAAGGTCAACCTACGCTATATCGACTCCGAAGACATCGAGAACAAAGGCACCGCGCTGCTCGAAGGCGTGGACGCTATTCTGGTGCCGGGCGGCTTCGGTCTGCGTGGCGTTGAAGGTAAGATCAAGACCGTGCAGTACGCCCGTGAGAACAAGATTCCCTACCTGGGCATCTGTCTCGGCATGCAGGTCGCAGTCATCGAATTCGCCCGCAATGTGCTCGGCTGGAGTGATGCCAATTCCACCGAATTCGACACCGTAAGCACTCATCCAGTGGTCGGTCTGATCACCGAATGGCAGGACGCAACCGGTGTAACCGAACAGCGTACAGACGCTTCCGATCTTGGCGGCACCATGCGTCTGGGCGCGCAGGACTGCCAGCTGCTGGCCGGTTCGCAAGTGCATGCCTGCTACGGCAAGGATGTAATCGTCGAACGTCATCGTCATCGTTATGAAGTGAACAACAACCTGTTGCCACAGCTGATCGAAGCCGGCCTCAAGGTCACCGGTCGCTCCGGCGACGGCGCGCTGGTTGAAGTGGTAGAAGCACCGGATCATCCATGGTTCGTCGCGTGCCAGTTCCACCCCGAGTTCACTTCCACGCCGCGTGATGGTCATCCGCTGTTCAGTGGCTTTGTGACTGCCGCGCTGACGCAGAAAGCCAAGAAGGCCTAGGAATATGACGCAGAAAATCATCAAGGTTGGCGCTATCGAAATCGCCAACGACAAGCCGTTCGTGCTGTTCGGTGGGATCAACGTAATCGAATCCCGCGATCTGGCCATGCGTGCTTGTGAAGAGTATGTGCGGGTTACCGAGAAACTCGGCATTCCCTACGTGTTCAAGGCCAGCTTCGACAAGGCCAACCGCTCGTCCGTGACCTCGTTCCGTGGCCCTGGCCTGGAAGAGGGCATGAAGGTCTTCGAGGAAATCAAAAAGACCTTCGGTGTGCCGGTAATCACCGACGTGCATGAGCCTGAGCAAGCAGCTCCAGTGGCTGCGGTCTGCGACATTATCCAGTTGCCGGCGTTTCTTTCGCGGCAAACCGATCTGGTCGTGGCCATGGCCAAGACCGGCGCGGTGATCAATATCAAGAAAGCCCAGTTCCTCGCGCCCCAGGAGATGAAGCATATCCTGGCCAAGTGCGAGGAGGCGGGTAATGACCAGTTGATCCTCTGCGAGCGTGGCAGCTCCTTCGGTTACAACAACCTGGTGGTCGACATGCTCGGCTTCGGCATCATGAAGCAGATGAGCTACCCGGTGTTCTTCGACGTGACCCACGCTCTGCAAATGCCGGGTGGCCGCGCCGATTCCGCTGGTGGTCGTCGCGCTCAGGTCACTGACCTGGCCAAGGCGGGCATGAGCCAGGGCCTGGCCGGTCTGTTCCTCGAGGCCCATCCGGACCCAGACAATGCCAAATGCGACGGCCCTTGCGCCCTGCGCTTGGACAAGTTGGAGCCGTTCCTCGCCCAGCTCAAGCAGCTGGATGATTTGATCAAGAGTTTTGCGCCGATTGAGACTGCCTGAAACGGTAAATCTCCGGTAAAGTACCGTTTGTATACAATCTGACTAAATAGTCGGTACATGTTGTGCGCTGGGCTACCCTTGGCGTGCAATGAGTGTGCAACTCGGTACTACCCTTTTCGTCAATTTTTTGGAGTGCTACACGCAATGGCAAAGATCGTCGACATCAAAGGCCGTGAGGTTCTCGATTCCCGTGGTAACCCGACTGTGGAAGCCGATGTAATTCTCGACGGCGGCATCATCGGTAGCGCCTGCGCGCCGTCCGGTGCCTCCACTGGTTCGCGTGAAGCGCTGGAGTTGCGTGATGGCGACAAGAGCCGTTACCTGGGCAAGGGCGTTCTGAAGGCCGTGGCCAATATCAATGGCCCGATCCGCGATCTGCTGTTGGGCAAAGATGCCACTGACCAGAAAGCCCTCGACCTGGCGATGATTGCCCTCGACGGTACCGAGAACAAAGCCACCCTCGGCGCCAACGCCATCCTCGCTGTGTCCCTGGCCGCTGCCAAGGCTGCCGCTCAGGCCAAGGGCGTGCCGTTGTATGCGCACATCGCCGACTTGAACGGCACTCCGGGCGTTTACTCGATGCCGGTACCGATGATGAACATCATCAACGGTGGCGAGCACGCCGATAACAACGTCGACATTCAAGAATTCATGGTTCAGCCAGTGGGCGCGAAAACCTTCTCCGACGCACTGCGCATGGGCACCGAGATTTTCCACCACCTCAAAGCTGTGCTGAAGGCCCGTGGCCTGAGCACCTCGGTGGGTGACGAAGGCGGCTTCGCGCCGAACCTGGCGTCCAACGAAGACGCCCTGGCTGCTATCGCCGAAGCTGTTGCTAATGCCGGTTATACCCTGGGCGACGACGTCACCCTGGCGCTGGACTGCGCCTCCAGCGAGTTCTTCAAGGACGGTAAGTACGACCTGGCTGGCGAAGGCAAAGTCTTCAATGCTGAAGGTTTCGCCGATTACCTGGCTGGTCTGTCCGAGCGTTACCCGATTATCTCCATTGAAGACGGCATGGATGAGTCCGACTGGGCTGGCTGGAAAGTCCTGACCGACAAGATCGGCAAGAAAGTGCAGCTGGTTGGCGACGACCTGTTTGTGACCAACACTAAGATCCTCAAGCGCGGCATCGACGAGTCGATCGGCAACTCGATCCTGATCAAGTTCAACCAGATTGGCACCCTGACCGAGACCCTGGAAGCCATCCAGATGGCCAAGGCCGCTGGTTACACCGCCGTGATCTCGCACCGCTCGGGTGAAACCGAAGACAGCACCATCGCCGATCTGGCTGTTGGTACTGCTGCAGGCCAGATCAAAACTGGTTCGCTGTGCCGCTCAGACCGTGTGTCCAAGTACAACCAATTGCTGCGTATCGAAGAGCAACTGGCAGGCAAGGCACCCTACAAAGGCCGCGCCGAGTTCCGTGGTTGAACCCAGGCATGGTAAAAGAGGGGCGGCGCGAGTCGCCCCTTTTTCGTTCGGAAGCTTTTTACGCTATGCGCAATAATTTTTACTGGGTTTTTATCGTGCTGATTGCCGTGCTGGCGGGTCTGCAATATCGCCTGTGGGTCGGCGATGGCAGCCTGGCGCAGGTGGCCCAGTTGCAGCAGCAGATCGCCGATCAGCAGGGCGAAAACCAGCAGTTGCAAGAGCGTAACCGGATTCTCGAAGCCGAGGTTCTGGAGTTGAAAAGCGGGATGGAAACCGTCGAAGAGCGCGCGCGGCATGAGCTGGGCATGCTTAAAGAGGGTGAAACCCTCTATCAGTTGGCTGAATGAATACCTCTGCATTACCCCCTTTCTGGGCGTTGCTGCCAGCTGCCGGTATTGGCAGCCGGATGCGCGCAGACCGGCCCAAGCAGTACCTGCAACTTGCCGGCAAAAGCATTATCGAACACACCCTGGCGTGCTTTCTCGATCATCCGCAGCTACGTGCGGTAGTGGTCAGTCTGGCGACGGATGATCCCTACTGGCCGGCCCTGAGCTGCGCCCATGATCCACGCATCCAGCGCGCAGATGGCGGTGCCGAGCGCGCTGACTCGGTGCTCAATGGTTTGCTGCGTTTGAGTGAACTCGGGGCTCAGGAGCAGGATTGGGTGCTGGTCCACGATGCGGCGCGACCTAACCTCGCGCGCAGCGACCTTGATCTGCTACTCAGCGAATTAGCTGATGACCCGGTGGGCGGCTTATTGGCCGTGCCGGCGCGCGATACGCTCAAGCGTGTTGGCGCCGATGGCCGGGTACAGATGACGGTGGATCGTTCGACCATCTGGCAGGCCTTTACCCCGCAGATGTTCCGTCTCGGCGAATTGCAGCGTGCGCTGGCCGATGCGCTGATTGCCGGTGTGGCGATTACCGACGAAGCCTCGGCTATCGAGTGGTCCGGACAGGCGCCGCGTCTGATCGAAGGCCGCTCGGATAACCTCAAGGTCACGCGTCCTGAAGATTTACGCAGCCTGGCCAGCCTTTGGCACCTGAAAAACTAGCGATACTCGCTGCGCTGCGCCAACCCCTGCTTAAGAAACTCCACCAACTGCCGCACCTTCGGCGACAGGTGGCGTTGCTGGGGGTACAGCGCCCACACGGCAGTGTCCGGCGGCTGCTGGTTGTCTAGCAGGGAGACCAGCGCGCCGCTGCGCAAATGCTCCAGCACGTAGTAATCCGGTAGCTGACACAGGCCAATGCCGCGCAGCGCCGCTTCGAGCACCGCCTGGCCACTGTTGCAGCGCCAGTTACCCTGCACCCGCAGGCTTGAATCGCGGCCGTTGGCCTGAAAGCTCCAGAGATCCGAACTGCCGATCAGGCAGTTGTGCCGCGCCAGTTCTGACAGCGAATGCGGCCGGCCGTAGCGTTGCAGGTAAGCGGGGGCGGCGCACAGGTACATTTGCCGGGGTGCCAGGCGCGTGGCTACCAGACGTGAGTCTTGCAGGCGGCCCAGGCGGATGGCCAGGTCGAGGCCATCATGCAGCAGGTCGATGGTGTGGTTGCTCAGTTCGATGTCCACTCGCAGTTGCGGGTGCTGCACCATAAAATCAGTGACCAGCGGCACGATAAAGCGTTCACCGTAAGCCACTGCGCAGGTCATGCGTAGCAGGCCTTTGGGCTCGCTGCCCAGATCGCCCACGGCGCGCAGGGCTTCCTCACGGGCATCCTGCAGGCGCTGGCAGTGCTGCAGAAAGGTCTGCCCGGCCTCGGTCAGTGCCACGCGGCGGGTGCTGCGATAGAACAGGCGGGTTTGCAGGCGCTCTTCCAGGCGGGCGATCTGCCGGCTGACCTGGGAGGATGACAGGCTCAAGCGTTCGGCGGCAGCGGTGAACTGGCCGCATTCAGCCACGGCAACAAACTCGTCGAGGCCTTCCCAGCGATTCATGGTGGATGTCCTTGGTACGGATTTATTGTCCCTGTATAGCAAGAATGTTTTGTTTTTTGGCGGATTATTTATCTGAATCACTGATCTACACTCTGCGCCACCGTTGAGTCCGCTGGAGAGCGATCATGATCAAGTCCCGTGCTGCCGTAGCCTTTGCCCCCAATCAGCCGCTGCAAATCGTCGAAGTCGACGTAGCGCCGCCCAAGGCCGGGGAAGTGCTGGTGCGCATTGTCGCCACTGGCGTGTGCCACACCGATGCCTACACCCTGTCGGGTGAAGATTCCGAAGGCGTGTTCCCGGCGATTCTCGGCCATGAAGGCGGCGGTATCGTCGAGGCCATCGGTGAGGGCGTGACCTCGGTGCAAGTCGGCGACCACGTGATACCGCTGTACACCGCCGAATGCCGCGCCTGCAAATTCTGCAAATCCGGCAAGACCAACCTGTGCAGCTCGGTGCGTGCGACCCAGGGCAAGGGCCTGATGCCCGATGGCACCAGTCGCTTCAGCTACAACGGCGAGCCGATTTATCACTACATGGGCTGCTCGACGTTCTCCGAATACACCGTGCTGCCGGAAGTCTCCCTGGCGGTGATTCCCAAGGATGCGCCGCTGGAAAAGGTTTGCCTGCTCGGCTGTGGCGTGACCACGGGCATCGGTGCAGTGCTCAACACCGCCAAGGTGGAAGAGGGCGCCACTGTGGCGATCTTCGGCCTCGGCGGCATCGGCCTGGCGGCGATTATCGGCGCGAAGATGGCCAAGGCTTCGCGCATCATCGCCATCGATATCAACCCGGCCAAGTTCGAGGTAGCCCGTGAGCTGGGCGCGACTGATTTCGTTAACCCGAAAGATTTCGCCAAGCCAATTCAGGAAGTTATCGTCGAGATGACCGACGGCGGCGTGGACTACTCCTTCGAGTGCGTGGGCAATGTGCAACTGATGCGCGCCGCGCTGGAGTGCGCGCACAAGGGCTGGGGTGAGTCGGTAATTATCGGTGTGGCCGGTGCCGGCCAGGAAATCAGTACCCGTCCGTTTCAGCTGGTGACTGGGCGCGTCTGGCGCGGTTCGGCTTTCGGCGGCGTCAAAGGCCGTACCGAACTGCCGAGCTATGTGGAAAAGGCGCAGAAGGGCGAAATCCCGCTCGATACTTTTATCACCCACAACATGCCGCTCGAAGACATCAACAAGGCCTTTGACCTGATGCATGAAGGCAAGAGCATCCGCACCGTTATCCACTTCTGATCACGCTGGGCGGCTGTCACGGCCGCCCACTGGAGGCCCCATGACCTTGGAAAATATTTCCTGCCAGAAGAGTGCCGGTGGTTGGCATAAACGCTACCGCCATCGCTCGGCGGTGCTGGGCTGTGACATGGTGTTTGCCGTGTACCTGCCGCCACAGGCCGAGCAGGGCGGCAAACTGCCGGTGCTGTATTGGCTGAGTGGACTGACCTGCACCGATGAGAACTTTATGCAGAAGGCCGGCGCGCACAAGTTGGCGGCCGAGCTGGGGATGATCATCGTCGCGCCGGATACCAGCCCGCGCGGCGCCGATGTACCGGATGATCCGGACAAAGCTTGGGACTTCGGCCTCGGGGCGGGCTTTTACCTGAACGCCACCCAGGAACCCTGGGCGCGGCATTACCGCATGTACGACTATGTGGTGCAGGAACTGCCGGCGCTGATCGAGGCGAATTTCCCGGTATCCGACAAGCGCGGCATAAGTGGCCACTCGATGGGTGGGCACGGTGCGCTGGTCTGCGCGCTGCGCAACCCAGGGCGCTATCAGTCGCTGTCGGCCTTTGCGCCGATAAGCAGTCCGAGCAACTGTCCCTGGGGCGAAAAGGCGTTTTCGCGCTACCTCGGCGATGAGCGTTCACGCTGGCGCGAATGGGATGCCTGCACCTTGCTGGCTGAGGCGACGGAAAAGTTGCCGATTCTGGTTGATCAGGGTGATCGTGATGATTTCCTGGAAAACCAGCTTAAGCCGGATGCCCTCAAAGCAGCGGCGCAGGCGGCTGGCCATCCGCTGATCCTGCGCCTGCAGCCGGGCTATGACCATAGCTACTACTTTATCGCCAGCTTTATCGATGACCACCTGCGTCATCACGCCAAGGCGCTATTGAGCTGAACCGCTGCTGACGGAAGGTATTTTGCTTGGCTAGCTAGCCGGGTTGATCGTGTAGCTTTCAGTTAGAATCACGCCCTGACTTTTTCAGGGCGTTGTTTCTTATGCGTATTGGCCACGGCTACGATGTACACCGCTTCGGTGAGGGCGATTTCATCACCCTGGGCGGCGTGCAGATTCTCCATAAGTTCGGCCTGCTGGCCCATTCCGATGGCGACGTGCTGCTGCATGCCTTGAGCGATGCCTTGCTCGGCGCGGCCGCGCTGGGCGATATCGGCAAACACTTTCCCGATACCGATCCGACCTTCAAGGGCGCGGACAGCCGTGTGTTGCTGCGCCATGTGCTCGGCCTGATTCACGGTAAAGGCTGGCAAGTGGGCAACGTTGACGCCACCATCGTCGCTCAGGCGCCGAAGATGGCACCGCATATCGAGACCATGCGCGCACGGATTGCCGAAGACCTGCAGGTGAGCCTGGACCAGGTCAACGTCAAAGCCACCACCACCGAGAAACTCGGCTTTACCGGTCGTGAAGAAGGCATTGCCGTGCATGCCGTCGCGCTGTTGGTTGCCCGATGAACGAACTCGAACTGTTGGGCCCGCGCGCCTATGGCGAACCCTGTGGCACCGCAGTACTCAAGGCTGTGGCGGAAGATTTTCAGGTCGATGAGGTGCTGGATATCCCGTTGGCCGGCGAAGGCGAGCACCTTTGGCTATGGGTGGAAAAGCGCGAGCTGAATACTGAAGAAGCCGCCAAACGTATTGCCCGCGCCGCCGGCGTGCCGCTGCGGTTGATTAGCTATGCCGGGCTCAAGGATCGTCAGGCCCTGACCCGGCAGTGGTTCAGTCTGCACCTACCGGGCAAGCTCGATCCCGACCTGAGCGCTGCCGAAGATGCCAGCCTGAGCATCCTCAAGCAGGTGCGTCATACCCGTAAGTTGCAGCGCGGTGCCCATGCGGCCAATGGCTTTACTCTGCGCTTGACCCAGCTTGCCGCTGACCATGAAGCACTGGATAAGCGTCTGACGCAGATCGCGGCCGAGGGCATCCCGAACTATTACGGCTTGCAGCGCTTCGGCTTCGAGGGCGGCAATGTCGCCCATGCTCGCCATTTTGCGGCGAACAAGAGCTTGCCCGAGAAGCGCAATGTGCGCTCGCGAGTACTCTCGGCGGCGCGCAGTTATCTATTCAATCAAGTGTTGGCCGAGCGAGTAGCCGCCGGCACTTGGAATCAAGCGCTGCTCGGGGATCTGCTGGCCTTTACCGATAGCCGTAGCTTCTTTGCTGCTGGCGAGGCCGAGTGCAGTGATCCGCGCCTGGCGATTCTCGATCTGCATCCAACGGGGCCGTTGTGGGGGGCAGGTGTTTCTAGTGCCGCTGGTGTGGCGCAAGCGCTGGAGCAGCAGATTGGCGCACGCGAAAGCGTTCTGGTCGACTGGTTGGCAGAAGCGGACATGACGCACGAACGGCGTATCCTGCGCCTCCCCATTGGCGGCCTGTCGTGGCATTATCCAGAGTCTGACATTCTGCAACTGGAATTCGTCCTGCCGGCTGGATGCTTCGCCACCGTCTTGGTGCGTGAGCTCGTCGATCTGTTGCCTGCAGGGCAGACGGACAACCCATGCGTATTCTGATTTCCAACGATGACGGCGTTGCTGCGCCAGGCCTTGCTGCGCTGCATGCGGCGCTGGCTGATTATGCCGAGTGCACGGTAATTGCCCCCGATCAGGACAAGAGCGGCGCGAGCAGCTCGCTGACCCTCGACCGGCCCTTGCACCCGACCACGTTGCCCAATGGCTATATCAGCCTCAATGGCACGCCGACCGATTGTGTGCATCTGGGCCTCAATGGTCTGTTGCCGCAGGTAGCTGATCTGGTGGTCTCAGGCATTAATTTGGGCGCCAATCTGGGCGACGACGTGCTGTATTCCGGCACCGTGGCCGCGGCCCTTGAGGGGCGCTTTCTTGCCCGGCCGGCGTTTGCCTTTTCCCTGCTCTCGCGTTTGCCGGACAACCTGCCGACTGCCGCCTATTTCGCCCGCAAGCTGGTGGAAGCCCACGAGCAGCTTGACCTGCCGCCGCGCACCGTACTTAACGTAAATATTCCCAATCTGCCGCTGGAGCATATCCGCGGCATTCAGCTGACCCGCCTGGGTCATCGCGCCCGCGCTGCTGCGCCGGTCAAGGTGGTCAACCCGCGCGGCAAAGAGGGCTACTGGATCTCGGTGGCCGGTGATGCGGAAGACGGTGGCCCCGGTACGGATTTCCATGCGGTGATGCAGGGCTATGTCTCGGTCACCCCGCTGCAGCTGGATCGCACCTTTGCCGACGGTTTCAATAGCCTGCAACCCTGGTTGGAGGGGCTGCTGTGATCCGCCGTGAACAGGATGAGTTGCAGCATCGCGGTATTGGCATGACCTCGCAGCGTACCCGCGAGCGGCTGATTCAGCGGCTGTACGAGGAAGGCCTGTCCAACGCTCATGTGCTGGAAGCCATCCGCCGTACGCCGCGTCATCTGTTTGTCGATGAGGCGCTGGCCCACCGTGCTTACGAAGACACCGCGCTGCCGATTGGCAACAACCAGACCATCTCGCAGCCTTATATGGTGGCGCGCATGAGCGAGCTGCTATTAGCCGCTGGACCCTTGGACAAGGTGCTGGAAATCGGTACGGGCTCGGGTTACCAGACCGCGATTTTGGCGCAGCTGGTCGAGCGCGTATTCAGTGTTGAGCGGATCCAGAACCTGCAGGAAAAAGCCAAGGAACGCCTGGTTCAGCTCAATCTGCGCAATGTGGTGTTTCGCTGGGGTGACGGTTGGGAAGGTTGGAATGCCCTGGGCCCATATAACGGCATCATCGTCACTGCGGCGGCGGCCAATGTGCCACAGGCTTTGCTCGACCAGCTGGCTCCGGGTGGGCGCCTGGTGATTCCGGTCGGTGCTGGGGATGTGCAGGAGCTGTTACTGATCGTCCGTGAGGACGATGGCTTCTCTCGGCATGTGCTGGATGCAGTGCGTTTTGTGCCCTTGCTCAACGGGCCCCTGGCCTGATTTCGATTGTTTACGGATGAACCCATGAAGAAGTATTTCCTGCTCTACGCCAAAGGCATTGCCATGGGCGCTGCCGACGTCGTGCCCGGCGTGTCGGGTGGCACTGTGGCATTTATTAGCGGTATCTATGACGAGTTGCTGCACTCGATTGCCAGTGTGCCGGTGGCCCTTGGGCTGTTGCTGCGGGGGCAGATTGTCGAGGCTTGGAAGGCCGCCAATGCGACCTTTTTATTGGTGTTGCTGCTGGGCGTCATGACCAGCGTGCTCAGCCTTGCGCGGTTGATCACCTACCTGCTGGTCGAGCAGCCGATCCCCGTGTGGTCATTTTTCTTTGGCTTGATCCTGGTTTCCACTCACTTGGTCGTGCGCGAGATCAAACACTGGAACTGGACGCGGATTGTCAGTCTAGGGTTGGGGGCGGCATTCGCCTACTGGATTACCGTGGCCTCGCCGCTGCAGTTGGGGCATGACCCCCTGAGCCTGTTCTTTGCAGGTGCCATCGCTATCTGCGCAATGATTCTGCCAGGTGTTTCCGGCAGTTTTATTCTGGTTCTGCTGGGCTTGTACAGCTTTGTGCTGACGGCGGTGAAGGGGCTGGATATCACTGTATTACTGATTTTTGCCAGCGGTTGCCTGGTTGGTCTTGTCAGTTTCGCTGGGATTCTGCGTTGGCTGCTGGCGCGCTGGCGTGACCTGACCCTGGCGTTTCTGACCGGGCTGATGGTTGGCTCGCTGAATAAGGTCTGGCCTTGGAAGGAAACTCTGACCTGGCGCACTGATAGCCATGGTGAACAGGTGGCGCTGCTGCAAGCCAATCTCTGGCCCGCGCAGTTCGCCGAAATCAGTGGCCAGGACCCACAGCTGTTGCTGGCAATTGCCCTGGCACTCGCCGGTATCTTGTTGGTACTGGGCCTCGAATGGCTGGCTGGACGTAACCCGCAAAGCGCTGGTGATCGCCCATAATTGCGGCACAATGCATGCCAGCAAGATGTCATCAGTTTTACCCGAGGGAGATGCAGGTGAGTTTCACAGCCATTCAATTGCCGATTCGCGCCAGCAGTGCTCGTACCCTGTTGAGTGGCCTTGTCCTCGGTGCCTTGCTTAGCGCCTGCGCGAGCCCGCCGCCGGGTGGGGTAAAAGTGGTTGATCGCAGCCTTAGCGGCGGGGCCAGCCAGGCACCGCAACGACAGCCGGTCCGCAGTGGCCAGTACCAGGTGCAACGTGGCGATACGCTGTACTCGATCGCTTTCCGCTTCGGCTGGGATTGGAAGGCGCTGGCCGCGCGTAACGGCATTGCGCCGCCTTATCTGATTCGCGTTGGCCAGATCATTCGCTTTGATGGACAGCCTGCCAGTCGCCCGCCTGTGGTAGCGAAGGCTCCTGTAGTTGTCACGCCGCCCGGTCGGCCCACTACACCCATTCAGACTCGGCCAGTGCAAACCCAACCGCCAGCGCCAGTGAAAACCACTCCAAGCGTCACCTCGCTACCGCCAACTCAGCGCTCTGCATCGGGTTGGTTATGGCCTTCCAATGGGGCGGTTATTGGACGTTTTTCCTCAAACGGCAGTTTGAATAAAGGCATTGATATCGCCGGGGAATTGGGCCAGCCTGTTTTAGCTGCGTCTGATGGTTCAGTGGTCTACGCCGGGAGTGGTTTACGGGGCTACGGCGAATTAGTGATCATCAAACATAGCGATACCTACGTAAGTGCCTACGGTCATAACCGCAGGTTGTTGGTGCAGGAGGGGCAACAGGTCAAAGCCGGGCAGAAAATTGCCGAAATGGGTTCCACAGGAACCGACCGGGTGAAACTTCACTTTGAAGTGCGCCGCCAAGGTAAACCTGTCGATCCACTGCAATACCTGCCGCGACGTTGATCTAGCGCTAGCCTGTCTCCATCACGTGGGAGGGACAGGCTTTGGTGTACCAGGGACTTGGTCGCGCTAGGGCTTGCTGTTGAACTCAGCAAGGAATAACAAAAATGGCTCTCAATAAAAAAGAAGCGCCGGAGTTTGACGTCGATGATGAAGTGCTCCTGATGGAGCCTGCTATCGTCCTTGACGATGATTCAGACGAAGAAGCGCAACCGCCACTTTCCCGCAGCAAAGCAAAAGCTTCCACCGCTAGCAGCAAGCAGCATAAATACATCGATTACACCCGCGCGCTCGACGCCACTCAGCTGTACCTCAACGAAATCGGCTTTTCCCCTCTACTGACCCCTGAAGAAGAAGTGTTCTTTGCGCGCCTGGCGCAGAAGGGCGACCCTGCCGGCCGCAAGCGCATGATTGAAAGCAACTTGCGCCTGGTGGTGAAGATCGCTCGCCGTTACGTCAATCGTGGTTTGTCTCTGCTGGATCTGATTGAAGAGGGCAACCTCGGTTTGATCCGTGCGGTAGAGAAATTCGATCCCGAGCGCGGTTTCCGTTTTTCGACCTATGCCACCTGGTGGATCCGCCAGACCATCGAACGGGCGATCATGAATCAGACCCGTACAATTCGCTTACCGATTCATGTGGTTAAAGAGCTCAACGTCTACCTGCGTGCAGCTCGCGAATTGACCCAGAAGCTCGACCATGAGCCTTCTGCAGAAGAAATTGCCAACCTGCTGGAAAAACCGGTGGGCGAAGTCAAACGCATGCTCGGCCTGAATGAGCGTGTTTCCTCGGTGGACGTCTCACTGGGTCAGGACTCGGACAAAACCCTGCTTGATACCCTGACCGATGATCGTCCGACGGACCCCTGTGAGTTGCTGCAGGATGATGACCTGTCGCAGAGCATCGATCAGTGGTTATCTGAACTGACCGACAAGCAGCGTGAGGTGGTGATTCGCCGCTTCGGTCTGCGTGGTCATGAAAGCTGCACCCTGGAAGAGGTTGGCCAGGAAATCGGCCTGACCCGTGAGCGCGTTCGACAGATTCAGGTCGAAGCCCTGAAGCGTCTGCGGGAAATTCTGGAAAAGAATGGTCTGTCGAGCGACTCACTGTTTCAGTGAGCTTGATGCATTAACACTCAACCCGGCCTTGGCCGGGTTTTTTGTACCTGAGTTTCATGGCAGCCACTCTCTAGTAAGCGCCTTATTCATCAGAACTTATGCCTGGCGGTTTTTGTGAGCGCTCATGTAAGCGATTGCTTACAGGGTGCGTAAGCCATTGGTGGAAAAGGCAACCGGAGAAGTGCTCTTAAATATTTCAACTTGTTGTTTTTAAAGGTAATTTAATTTTTTCGGATATGGCTAAACACCACGTGTGTGGAGTTCTCAGCGCTTGTTAGGAGGGAGGAAATCGCTAGTATTACACCTGTGCTCAGGGACAAGCACAGGTTGTCAGGAAGACAGTCAGGACATCGCAAGACGCGATTCATCAGGATGATGAGCTGGGAAATACAGGGACTAGGGACAAAAGAGTGGGCGACGCGAGTCGCCCCTTTTTTTGTCCGCGTTTTATGTGCCTGTTATTGATCGGGTGCTCTGTAGGTTATGTTCCAGAGAATTATGGCCCGCAGAAAAGGAAAAACCCGCGCAAGGCGGGTTTTTGTGCAGTCTGTGAAGCTAGGTACTAGCGCTCCAGATACTGCAGCTTGTCCTTCACGCCATCCCACTCTTCTGCGTCAGGCAGGGACTCTTTCTTCTCGGTGATATTTGGCCAGACTTCGGCCAGATCAGCGTTAAGTTCGATGTATTCCTGCTGATCTTCCGGCACCTCATCTTCGGAGAAGATGGCTTGTGCAGGGCACTCAGGCTCGCAGAGTGCGCAGTCGATGCACTCGTCCGGGTGGATCACCAGGAAGTTCGGGCCTTCGTAGAAGCAGTCCACCGGGCAGACTTCTACGCAGTCGGTGTATTTGCATTTGACGCAGTTGTCGGTAACGACGAAGGTCATGTCTGATTCTCTCCTCGGGCGCCAGCCTGCCCCGTTCTATGTGGGTTTCAGCAGGCTAGGGTAATGGCCACGGCTCAGGCTTTAAGTCGGGCAGTCATAAAAATGCGCGCGATTCTAACAGTTCGCGCGCAATAACGTTAGAAGCGTGTCTTCCATGTATATAACAGTTCCAGCGCTTTACGCGGAGTCAGATCATCCGGGTTGATCTTGCGTAATTCCTCCTGCAGTGGGTGCGGCAGGCTGGCAAACATGTCGCTCTGCATCGGCGCTGCGGTCTGACCAGGCTGCGTCGGTGGCAGTTCGTGGGGCAGACTGGTGGTTTCCAGCCGTGCCAGATGCTCGCGGGCGCGCAGGATCACCTCGTTCGGCACACCCGCCAGTTGTGCCACAGCCAGGCCGTAGCTCTGGCTGGCAGGGCCAGGCAGCACGTGGTGGAGGAACACGATGCGCTCATTATGCTCGGTGGCGTTGAGGTGCACGTTGGCTACGATTGGCTGGCTTTCCGGTAGCACGGTCAGCTCGAAATAGTGGGTAGCGAACAGGGTGTAGGCGCGCAGCTTGGCCAGTTGCTCGGCAGCCGCCCAAGCCAGCGACAGGCCGTCAAAGGTGCTGGTACCGCGGCCTACTTCATCCATCAGCACCAGGCTACGTTCACTGGCGTTATGCAGAATGTTGGCGGTTTCACTCATCTCCACCATAAAGGTCGAGCGGCCTCCGGCCAGGTCGTCGCTGGAGCCGATGCGGGTAAAGATGCGATCGACCAGGGATAGTTCACAGCTTTTTGCTGGTACGAAGCTGCCGATATGCGCGAGCAGCACGATCAGGGCGGTCTGGCGCATATAAGTGGATTTACCGCCCATGTTCGGCCCGGTGATGATCAGCATGCGCGTGTCATCGTCCAGGCTCAGGTCGTTGGCCACAAACGGTGTGGTCAGTACCTGCTCGACCACCGGGTGACGCCCCTGGTCGATGCGCATGCAAGGCTCGTCAACAAAGCGTGGGCGATTGAGATCCAGATTCAGCGCGCGCTCAGCCAGATTGCTCAGTACATCCAGCTCGGCCAGGGCCGCAGCGCTGTCCTGCAGTGGGCCGAGGTGGCCGATCAGGCGCTCCAGTAGCTCTTCATAGAGCATCTTCTCCCGGGCCAGAGCGCGGCTCTTGGCCGATAGCGCTTTGTCTTCGAACTCTTTCAGCTCGGGAGTGATAAAGCGCTCAGCGCCTTTCAGGGTCTGACGGCGGATGTAGTCGGCTGGGGCCGATTCGGCCTGCTTGCTTGGCAACTCGATAAAGTAGCCGTGCACGCGGTTGTAGCCGACCTTGAGGTTGGCCAGGCCAGTACGGGCTTTTTCGCGGGTTTCCAGGTCCATCAGGTACTGGCCGGCGTTTTCGCTAAGCGATTGCAGCTCGTCCAGCTCGGCGTCGTAGCCGGTTTTCAGCACGCCGCCATCGCGGATCACCGCCGGCGGGTTGTCGATAACCGCCCGGGCCAGTAGTTCGGCTAGCTCCGGGTAGGTGCTCACTACGCCCGCAAGATCAGCTAGGTGCGGCGCTTCCAGATTGGTCATGGCCATCTGCAGCGTGGGCAGTGCGGCTAGGGCGTCGCGCAGGCGCGCCAGGTCCCGCGGGCGAGCATTGCGCAGACCGATGCGGGCGAGGATGCGTTCCAGGTCGCCGATTTCCTTGAGCTGCGGCTGCAAGGTTTCGAAGCGGTAGCGTTCTAGCAGGCAGGCAATCGATTCCTGGCGCGCTTCCAGAATGGCCTGGTCGCGCAATGGGCGGTTCAGCCAGCGGCTGAGCAAACGGCTACCCATAGCGGTCTGACAACGGTCGACCACTGACTGCAGGGTGTTCTCGCGGCCGCCGGCGAGGTTGATATCCAACTCCAGATTGCGGCGGCTGGCGCCGTCGAGAATTACCGTGTCGTCCAGGCGTTCGTGACGCAGGCTACGCAGGTGCGGCAGGGCGGTACGCTGGGTTTCTTTGGCGTACGCGAGCAAACAGCCAGCCGCGCCGATGGCCAAAGTCAGGTTCTCGCAGCCGAAGCCTTTCAGATCCTGGGTAGCGAATTGCTGACACAGACTTTTGTGTGCAGTGTCGCGGTCGAAGTCCCAAGGCGCGCGACGTTTTGCACCACGACGCTTCTCGGCTGGCAGGCCTTGTGGCCAGTCATCAGGAATCAGCAGTTCAACTGGATTCAATCGTTCCAGTTCAGCTAGTAAGTTCTCCCAGCCTTGTATCTCCAAAACGCTGAAGCGGCCGCTGGTGATATCCAGCACGGCCAGGCCGAACAGGCGCTCGTCACCGAGTACCGCCGCCAGCAGGTTGTCGCGGCGTTCATCGAGCAGCGCCTCGTCGCTGACGGTGCCTGGGGTGATGATGCGCACCACCTGGCGTTCCACAGGGCCTTTGCTGGTGGCCGGGTCGCCGATCTGCTCGCAGATCACCACCGATTCGCCGAGCTTGACCAGCTTGGCCAGGTAACCCTCCAGCGAGTGGTAGGGAATCCCGCACATAGGAATCGCCTGACCGGCGGACTGGCCGCGTGCGGTCAGGGTGATATCCAGCAGTTTGGCGGCCTTTTTCGCGTCCTCGTAGAAAATCTCGTAGAAGTCGCCCATGCGGTAAAACATCAGCTGTTCCGGGTGCTGATTTTTCAGCTTCCAGTACTGCTGCATCATCGGCGTGTGAGAACTGAGGTCGCTTTGGCTCATCGTTTTAACTGTCCGGCTGAATCGCAAAAGCGCCTAGTGTACGGTATCGGCCTGGCTGGCTTTAACCCCGGAGTGCAGATGACTGCTAATGAATATGCCCTGACCCAATTGGCTGCCGAACTGGGCGCGCAACTGATTGCCGCCAAGGCCCAGGTGACGACCGCCGAATCCTGCACCGGTGGCGGCATTGCCGAGGCGATTACCCGGATTCCCGGCAGCTCGGCCTGGTTTGAGGCCGGTTATGTCACTTACTCCAACAGGCAAAAGACTAAGCAGCTGAGCGTGCCTGAGGCGCTGTTCGCCACTGTTGGTGCGGTTAGTCAGAAAGTGGTCGAGGCCATGGTGCGGGGCGCGCAGGCCAATAGTGGCGCGCGCTTTGCGGTGGCAGTCAGCGGTGTTGCCGGGCCGGATGGTGGTTCGCAGGAGAAGCCGGTAGGTACGGTTTGGTTGGCTTGGGGCGATGGTGCGCAGCTATTTAGTGTGCGCCGGCAGTTTGCCGGGGATCGCAGCGAAGTTCGCCGACAAACGGTCGAGGCCGCACTGGCTGGGCTGTTGCGCCTGCTTGCGCAAGAAAATCCAAACGCGGGGTAGGCGGGCGACTTGCCCTGTGGAATAATACTGTCTACTTATACAGTTGTTGGTGGCCGCTAGCTGGCCCTTCTTGATTACGTGAGGACTTAAATGGACGAGAATAAGAAGCGCGCCTTGGCAGCAGCCCTGGGCCAGATTGAAAAGCAATTCGGCAAGGGCGCGGTGATGCGCATGGGCGATCATGATCGTCAGGCGATCCCGGCCATCTCCACCGGCTCGCTGGGGCTGGACATCGCGCTGGGCATTGGCGGTCTGCCAAAAGGCCGTATCGTTGAAATCTACGGCCCTGAGTCTTCCGGTAAAACCACCCTGACCCTGTCGGTGATCGCTGAAGCACAAAAGCTCGGCGCCACCTGCGCCTTCGTCGATGCTGAGCATGCGCTCGATCCAGAGTACGCCGGCAAGCTCGGTGTAAACGTTGACGACCTGCTGGTGTCGCAGCCGGATACCGGCGAGCAGGCCCTGGAAATTACCGACATGCTGGTGCGCTCCAACGCCATCGACGTGATCGTTATCGACTCTGTGGCGGCCCTGGTGCCGAAAGCCGAAATTGAAGGCGAGATGGGCGATATGCACGTGGGCCTGCAGGCCCGCCTGATGAGCCAGGCGCTGCGCAAGATCACTGGCAACATCAAGAACGCCAACTGCCTGGTGATCTTTATCAACCAGATCCGCATGAAGATCGGTGTGATGTTCGGCAGCCCGGAAACCACCACCGGTGGTAACGCGTTGAAGTTCTATGCTTCGGTCCGCCTGGACATCCGCCGTACTGGCGCGGTGAAGGAAGGCGACGAAGTCGTGGGTAGTGAAACCCGCGTCAAGGTAGTGAAGAACAAGGTCGCTCCGCCGTTCCGTCAGGCCGAGTTCCAGATTCTTTACGGCAAGGGCATCTACCGTAATGGCGAGATCATCGACCTCGGCGTGCAGCTCGGTCTGCTGGAGAAATCCGGCGCTTGGTACAGCTACCAGGGCAACAAGATCGGTCAGGGCAAAGCCAACTCGGCTAAGTACTTGGAAGACAACCCGGAAGTGGCACGCACCGTTGAAGGCCTGATTCGCGAGAAACTGCTGGTGGTTAGCCCGACGGTCAAGGCCAACTCCACGGCTGATGACCTGGCTGACGCCGACGCCTGATTTACCTGCCCATGTCCATTGCTCTGGATAACCCCGCCGCAGTGCGGCGGGCGGCCATGGATCTGCTGGCGCGGCGCGAACATGGCCGGGTCGAGTTGACCCGTAAGTTGCGCAGTCGTGGGGCGGCGGATGAGTTGATCGAAGCCGCTCTCGATCGTTTGGCAGACGAAGGCTTGCTGTCTGAGGCGCGTTATCTGGAAGCCTTTGTTAGCTACCGCGCGCGTTCTGGCTATGGGCCGTTGCGCATTCGTGAAGAGCTGATCCAGCGTGGCCTGGCTCGCGGCGATGTCGAACAAGCCTTGCGCGACAGTGGTATCAATTGGCGTGAAAATCTGCAGGATACCTGGCAACGCAAGTTTGCCGGTGAGCTACCCCGTGATGTCCGTGAGCGTGCCCAGCAGGGGCGCTTTCTTAGCTATCGAGGTTATCCGCCTGAGCTGATTGGGCGGTTGCTACGCGGTGCGTTGGACGATTAAGCCGCAGCTGGTTGTTGCTCGGTCAGCCTGTATCAATCCTTTCGTTTCCTTATCACCTATTTCGACACGCCGATGATGCAGCAGTACTGGAGGCCAATGCTTTCTGTACTGGAATGCGTGTGGCTGATCGTTTCTTGTTAGCCAGACGAGTAGAGATTGCCGATAACCCGCAAGCAGGCTATCGGCTGGACGGCAGCTCAGGCGTTTTCCGCCCAGTTCTGTGGCTGATTGATCAGGTCGAGCAACTCGCGCAAACGGCCGTGGTTGCGGCCTTTAAAGGCGAAGGCCAGGCGCATCATATGGCATAGCTCTGGCTCGTCCTGCTCGGAGTCGCAGCGTACTTGCTGCTGGAAGTCGCCGTGAGTGCACAGGTCGCGGAACTCATCGTTCAACTGCCGCATGGCCACCTCGTTCAGCGCATGGTTGAGGCGGATCACGTAGCGCTCCTTAAGCCAGCGGCTGGAGTGGTAGTTGCGGTAGAACTGGGCGATTTCCTCGGCAGCCTCTTCGGCGCTGTGCACCAGGCGCATCAGGCGCATATCGCTGGGAAAGATATAGCCGTTGTCCTGCAGCTGCTCCTGCAGAAATGTCAGGGCGCTGGTCCAGAAGGTGCCGCCAGGCTGGTCGAGTAGCACCACCGGTACCAGTGGGCTTTTACCGGTCTGGATCAGGGTCAGCACTTCCAGCGCTTCGTCCAGGGTGCCGAAGCCGCCAGGGCAGAGCACGAGGCCGTCGGCTTCCTTGACGAAGAATAGTTTGCGCAAAAAGAAGAAGTGGAATGAGAGCAGGTTGTTGCTGCCTTGCACAGTGGCATTGGCGCCTTGCTCAAAGGGCAGGGTGATGTTGAAACCCAGGCTGTTTTCCAAACCGGCACCTTCGTGGGCGGCCGCCATGATGCCACCACCGGCACCGGTAATGACCATCAGATTGTGTTTGGCTAACGTCGCGCCCAGGTCACGGGCCAGGCTGTAAACCGGGTGGTTAGCCGGGGTGCGCGCCGAGCCGAATACGGTCACTTTTCGCCGCCGTTTGAACTGTTCCAGCGTGCTGAAGGCATGTTCCATTTCGCGCATAGTCTGCAGCATGATCTTCGCATCCCAGCGGTTGCGATCGGCCTGCGCCATGCGCACAACTGTGTCGAGCATAGCCTGGTAGAGCTTGGTGTTGGGGCTGTCGGGCGGTGCGGCAAGGACGCCCAGTTCTTCTACTTTGCTGGTCAGGTCGACGCCGCTGGTTTGAAAATGCCGGGACAGAAAATCGTCCGATTCATAGGGCATACAACTTCTCCTTGTGGTTGCCTGCCGAGGCAGCGTGCTGCCTTATCGGCCTTGTCCTGAGTATGGCTGCTGGCTGACGGTTTGTGCGGTACAAAGTGCCGCGAGATCACCGCCAGCGCATATCAGGACTGCATCAGAGGGCGACTTGTTCGCCAAGTTCAGGGATGTTGGCAATCCAGTTCAGGCGCTCGCGCAAGGCCAGTTGCAGGGCCTGCATCTTCTCCAATTCGCCATGCACGAGGTACAGCTCAGGGTGGTGCTCGAAGTGGCCGACCCAGTCGAGCAGTTGCGATTGCCCGGCGTGCGCGGAGAAGCCGCCGAGGGTGTGTACCTTGGCTTTTACCGCGATGCGCTGATGGAGGATTTTTACATTCTGCGCACCGTCGACAATGCTACGCCCCAGTGTGCCCTTAGCCTGAAAACCGGGGAAGATCAGATGGCAGTTGTCGCGCCAGAGGTTGTGCTTGAAATGATGGACGATGCGCCCGCCGGTGCACATGCCGCTGCCGGCGATGATGATCGCGCCGCTCTTGATCCGGTTGATCGCCATCGACTCTTCCACGCTGGGTGTGCAGCGCAGGATGGGTAGCCAGTCTTCGATACGCTTGACCTTTTTGGCCGCCAACGCAGCGCGATCTTCGGCGGCAAACTGGTCCTGGAAACGCGAGTAGATGGCATTGGCGCGGATCGCCATGGGGCTGTCGAGAAACACCGCCTGTTGCGGCAGCCGCCCTTCCTGATAGAAACGCCCGAGGTAGTAGATCAGATCCTGGGTGCGGCCGACGGCGAAGGCAGGGATCAGCACGTTGCCGCCGTCGCGATGAGCCTGCTGCAGAATCTCCACCAGTTCGTCCAGGGTGTCCTCACTGCAGCGGTGGTCGCGGTCGCCGTAGGTTGACTCCAGCAGCACCACGTCGGCTTTGCTTGGCGTGCTGGGGTCTTGCATCAAGGGTGAACAGGTATTGCCAAGGTCGCCGGAGAACACCAGGCGGCGGGTCAGGTGATGGTCGTGCACTTCGAGTTCGACAATCGCCGAGCCGAGGATGTGTCCGGCATCGTGAAAGGTGACCTGCACGCCCTTGGCCACTTCGCGACTTTCGCCATAAATCATCGGCCGGCATTGGCTCAGCGCCTGTTCAGCGTCGGCGGTGGTATACAGCGGGCTGATTGGCGTCTTGCCCGTCCGCGCGCGCCATTTGTTTTCCCACTCGGCGTCTTTCTCCTGGAGAAACGCGGCGTCGAGCAGCATCAACTCCATCAGTTCACAGGTTGCATCGGTGGCAAATATTGGCCCGCGATAGCCGGAGGCCGTGAGTTTCGGTAGCAGGCCCGTGTGGTCGATGTGCGCGTGGGAAATCACCACGGCATCCAGGCTGCGCGGGTCAAAGGCAAACGGTGCGCGGTTGCCGTCTTCCTCTTCGTGACGGCCCTGGCGCATACCGCAGTCGAGCAACACCCGTGAGCCGTCACGGCTTTCGATCAAGTAACAGGAGCCGGTGACTTGTTGAATTGCGCCGAGGAAGTTGAGCAGGGCCATGGCTAATCCTTGAACACATTGAATGGGTGGCGCTTAAGGCTGTCCCATCAGGTAACCGGGGGTTTTGATACAGGTCAGCATCTGCCTGTATCTCGCGCTCTAAGCTGACTAAAACTATCGGAGCCGCATATGACCCAGTTATTTCCCAGCGCCAGCGAGTTGGCCGAGCATGCCCTCCATGAGCCAACCTTTGCCGCCTGGCAGCGTGGTTATGGTCCTTTGCAGCATAGTCCGCAGACCTGTGCAGCGGTCTACCGTATGGCCCATCAACTGGTGCAGGCGGGTGTGCAGGCGGATCTGCCGAGTGTCTACCGTCACTTTTATGCGCTGGATCGGCTGACAGCTGCTGGGCTGTGGCTGGTGGTACATATGACCTATGCCCAGCGCGTGCGCCTCGATGGTGTGGCGTTGGCTGCAGAGGACTTCAAGGCGTCGCCCGAAGGGCATACCGGCGGCGCGCTGAATATGGTGCCGGCCTACGCCGGTTATCTGGCGTTGAATAACCTGACCGGGGAAACCCGTGGTTGGCTGATGGGCCAGGGCCACTGCGTGGCGGCCATTGAGGCGCTCAATCTGCTGACAGCCAATCAGCATCCGGAGCAGGCCGAGCGTTACCCCTGTGACGAGGCGGGGATGAGCCAGCTGGTGGCGGACTTCTATAGCTATGTGCAGAACGCCGCCGGCCAGGTCAGCGCGCCGCTGGGCAGCCACGTCAACCCGCACACCGCGGGTGGGATTGCCGAGGGCGGATACCTGGGCTTTGCCGAGCTGCAATATGCCCATCTACCGTTACCCGGCGAGAAGCTGGTGGCGTTTCTCTCCGATGGTGCGGCCGAGGAGCAGCGCGGCAGTGACTGGATGCCGCGTTGGTGGCGTGCCGAGGACTGCGGCGTGGCGTTGCCATTGATGATCGCCAACGGCCGGCGCATCGAGCAGCGTACCGAACTGGCGACGCCCGCCGGGCTGGAGAATTTTCGCGAGCACCTGCGTCATTGTGGTTTTGATCCGGTGAGTTTTGATGGCCGCGACCCGGCGGCCTTTGTCTGCGCGTTGTGGGATATGGAGCAGCGCCTGGGCCGGCGTGTGCAGGAACTGCACGATGGCGTGTTGAACTATCCGCTACCGATGCCCTACGGGATTGCTGAAACGCTCAAGGGCTTCGGTTTCTACGGCGCTGGCAGTAATGCCGCGCATAACCTGCCATTGCCGGCCAATCCGCATACCGATAGCGGCGCCCGTGAGCTGTTCAATCATTATGCGGCGCAGCTTTGGGTTGCCCCAGATGAGCTGCGCGCAGCCTGCACGCTGTTTGCGGCTCGAGGTTCCCGCGCACTGGAGCGCGATAACCCGCAGGCGCTGCGTCACCCAGCGCTGCCGCAATTGCCCGCATTGCAGTATCAGGAAAGCGCCTGTTCGCCGATGCTGGCCCTGGATCGCTTTTTTGTCGATCTGGTGCAGGCTAATCCGCAGTTGCGTCCGCGTGTCGGTAACCCCGATGAGCTGGCCAGCAATCGCTTGGGCGGTGTGCTCAAGGCACTCAAGCATCGGGTGACCGCGCCGGAGAGCGAGCTGGAAGCGCTGGATGGCGCCATTATCACCGCGCTCAACGAGGAGGCCGTGGTTTCAGCCTGCCTGGCCAACCAGGGTGGCCTGAATTTGGTGGCGAGCTACGAGGCCTTCTGCGTGAAGATGCTCGGCGCAGTGCGCCAGCGGGTCATCTTTGCCCGTCAGCAGAAAGAGTCCGGGCGCCCGGCAGGCTGGCTCGGTTGGCCGTTGGTGGCTACGTCGCACACCTGGGAAAACGGCAAGAATCAGCAATCGCACCAGGACACCACCTTCTGTGAGGCTTTACTGGGTGAGATGAGCGACATGGTGCGGGTGGTGTTTCCAGCTGATCACAACTCGGTATTGGCGCTGCTGCCAGGCATCTACCAGGCGCGCGGTCAGATCGCCTGCATGGTAATTGCCAAGCGTGAGCGGCCTTGCGTATTCACCCGCGAACAGGCCGAGCAGCTGGCGCAGGATGGCGCCGTTGTGCTGGCCGAACATGTGGGTGAGCAGCCTTTGCTGCTGATTGCCACCGGCAGTTATCAGTTGGCAGAAATGCAGCGTGCGGCCGTTCGTCTGAGCGCGGCCGGATGTGCCTGGCGTCTGGTTTACTTGCAAGAGCCGGGGCGTTTTCGTGCGGCCCGCGATACCTGGGAGCAGGCGGTGATTGTCGATGCCGAGCGGGTTGAACGGTTATTCCCGGCTGCCAGCGTACGGCGCGTGCTGTTGACCCATATGCGTCCGGAAGTCGCCCGTGGGCATCTGTGGCCGCTGCTGGGTGACGCTCGACACAGCCGGGTGCTGGGCTACCGTAATCGAGGTGGCACCCTGGATGAAGCCGGCATGTTGTTCGCCAATCAGGCGAGCTGGGCGCATGTGCTGGAGGCCGCTGCCGCGTTGCTGGAAAAGCCGCTTGGCGATTTGCTCAGTGCCGAGGAGCAAGCAGCTGTGCAAGGGCGGGGAGAACCACACTGTCTGCGTTAGCGCAGGCCAGTGGGTGCGGGAAAAGGAGGGGCAGGTATGCCTAAGTTGGCCTTGGATCTTGATGTGGATTTGTACCGCCTGCTGCAGCAGGCCGCGCGCAATAATCAGATAAGCCTGGAAGAAGAGTGTTTGCAGCGGCTTGACGGTGCGGCGCGGCGTTCGCGATACATGCACGCCTTGTTGGCGGATCTGCGCGCCGATGATGAGCAGCGCGCGCAGCAGGGTGGTCGTTGAGGCTTATAGGCCGCAATCCGCTTTGCTGAACCGCTCGGTGGTCACCGGGCGGTTGCTCTTGTATTCGCTGAATTCATAACGCAGCGCGGCGCCGCGTGCGAGCAACTGGCGATAACCGGCATTGCGGCACACGCTGTTGGCCAGTTGTGCGCGGACCACGTCCGGGTTGCCGCGCATCTGCGCTGCATGCTCGCTGCGTACGCTTAGGTGGTTGACCAGCTCGCTGCCGTCAACGGTGTAGCCCTGATCGAGAATGTCTTCGTTGATCGCCCGTGGTGTGCCCACGCTGCTTTCGCGCGCGACTTTCTCCAAGGTCTTGCTCAGTTCAAAGTCTTTCAGGGTCGCAGCATGGGCAAACAGGGGCAGGCTCAAGGCCAGGGTCAGGCTGGTCAAACGCAGCATGGGGTTCTCCAAAGTCGATTTGGACCTTCTGACCGGCAACGCCGAGCAGAGGTTCAGTGCTGGCTATCTTACTCGCCTGCCGGCACTTACGCAGTTGCCACGGCAGGTGGCGCAAGACGCACGGTTGAATAAGCCGCTGCGGGCTTTGATAGACTGCCGCGCCTGTTGACCCCTGGATGCCCCATGCTGCTTCTTCTTATCTGTCAGGTGCCCGCCTGATGAGCCACGCTGTCGCGCGTTTGCGGGCTGCGCGGATTGCCCGCAGTGCAAAACCTTTTCTTGCCCGTGGCAGCCGCTCGGTGCGTTGTGATGATTGCCGTCTGGTGATAACTCACTGCCTGTGTGCCTGGCGCCCGCGTATTGCCGCAACTTCTGCGGTGTGCCTGCTGATGCACGATGTCGAGGCGCTCAAACCGAGCAACACCGGCTGGTTGATTGCCGATGTGCTGGCCGATACCTCAGCATTTGGTTGGTCACGGGTTGCAGTGGATGCCGAGCTGCCAGCGCTGCTGCGCGATCCGCAGTGGCAGCCATATCTGGTGTTTCCGGGCGAATATGTTGCCGCCGAGCGTGTGGTCAGTGAGGTACAGCCAGCAGCGGGTAAACGACCGTTGTTTGTGCTGCTGGATGCCACCTGGAGCGAAGCGCGCAAGATGTTTCGCAAAAGCCCCTACCTCGACAGCCTGCCGGTGCTCAGCCTGCAAGCCGAGCAGCTGTCACGCTACAAGCTGCGTCGCTCGAAACGCGACGATCACTTCTGCACCGCCGAAGTCGCTGCTCTTTGCCTGGAGCTGGCCGGCGACCAGCGCGCGGCCGATGGCTTGAATGCCTATCTGGATGTTTTCAGTCAGCACTACCTGGCTGCCAAGGCGCCGCGCGCGGTGCCGCTGGATGATCCGCTGCATGACCGTCTGCGCGAGTTTCTTTAGCAGGTCGTTGAAAAACGCCCTGCGTTACCGATACGGCGCTGAAAGCAGGCCGGGACGCGGCGGCTCGGATGCTCATTTACATTCGCGTCCTTGGCTGTTTGACCAGCCTTCGGCTGTTACTTCGTAGCGCCTTGTCTCGGCGGAGTCGCCTAGGGTTTTAAACGATCTGCTTTTCGGCCAGTTTCTTTGGCCACAACTGCGCCAACAGCATGCCGGCAAACATCAGCGCACAGCCGAAGTAGCCGCGCAGCTCCAGTGATTCACCGAGCAGCCAGGCTCCGGCGATGGCGGCAAATACCGCCTCAAGCGAGAGGATGATAGCGGCGTGGGAGGCGATGGCGTCTTTCTGCGCCACCACCTGCAAGGTAAAGCCGATAGCTACACCGAAGATGCCGCCGTAAAGAATCGCCGGTCCGGCGGCGATGATCGATTGCAGCTGGATTTCCTCGAAGATCACCGCCAGCACCAGGCTGATCACCGCGCAGGTGATGAATTGCACCAGGGCCAGACGCAGCGGATCATGGCGGCCGGCAAAGAAACCCACCAGCAGCACATGCACACCCCAGACGAAAGCCCCAGCCAGCTGCAGCCAGTCACCGGAGGCCACGGTAAAACCCTCGCCAACGCTGAGCAGGAACATGCCTACCACCGCCAGGCTGGCACCCAGCCAGATACCCAGGCCGGTCTTGTGGCCGATAAACAGGCCCAGCAACGGCACGATGATCACGTACAGCCCAGTGATAAAGCCGGAGTTGGTGACGCTGGTAAAAAGCAGGCCAACCTGCTGCAGGTTGATCCCCAGAGCCAGTGCAAGGCCCATCAGCACACCGCCACGCAGCAGTTGGCGGTTCAGTGGTGTGACTGTCGCGCTGCTGCTGCGACCTTCCAGCAAGCGCAGCACTGGCAGCAGAATCAGCGCCGCCAGCGCAAAGCGTAGGCCGGTGTAGAGAAACGGGCCGATGGAGTCCATGCCCAGGCGCTGGGCGACAAACGCCGAGCCCCAGATCATTGCAGTCAGCAGCATTAACAGGTCGGCGCGCAGGGCGTGGCTTCGCATTTCAGGCTCTCGTCGGCAAAGCTGCGAACTGTGCCGCAAAGCGTCGTGCTTGACCACCCCGTCAGTGCTGGGCATGCTTGGTCGCTTTTCTGCGTTTTCAGGCTTGGTTGCGCGGCACCCCCGCGGCCTGCGCGCACTGTTCACCGTGCCCTGGACAGTACCCCTGGCGGGTATCCACATAACAAAAACAGGATTCACCATGGCCGCTTTTGAAATCCTTATTGCTGATGATCACCCCCTGTTTCGCAGTGCCTTGCAACAGGCGTTGACCCTGGGATTAGGGCCGGATGTACGGCTGGTCGAAGCGGCCAGCATTGCCGAGCTGGAAACCTGCCTGGCGCAGAAGACTGATTGGGATCTGGTTCTGCTCGACCTCAATATGCCCGGCGCCTATGGCTTCTCTGGCCTGGTGCTGCTGCGTGGGCAGTACCCGCATATTCCGGTAGTGATGATCTCCGCTCAGGAAGAAGCGTCCATCGTCGCGCGTTCGCGGGAGTTCGGTGCCAGTGGCTTTATCCCTAAATCCAGCCCGCTGGAAACCATCCAGCAGGCGGTACGCCTGGTGCTTGATGGCGAGGTCTGGTGGCCGCAGCAGACTCAGGAGGCCATTGCCCTGTCGGCTGAAGCCAAGGCTGCCAGCGCTGGCCTGGCCAGCCTGACGCCGCAGCAGTTCCGCGTGCTGACCATGGTCTGCGACGGTTTGCTGAACAAGCAGATTGCTTATGAGCTGAGCGTGTCCGAGGCAACCGTAAAGGCCCATGTCACGGCGATTTTCCGCAAGCTCGGAGTGCGTACTCGCACGCAGGCGGCGTTGCTGTTGCAGCAACTGGAATCGATTCCGTCTAACTGAAGTGCTTTTATCCCGGGCTTGGCGTAGCCTGCCGGGCTTTCTCGCATGTGGTTGTGATGATGTCGCCATTCAAAGGCCAGACCGGTTTTAAACGTATTCTCAATGCCACCGGTTATTCGTTGGCCGGCCTGCGCGCCGCCTTTACCGGTGAAGCCGCCTTTCGCCAATTACTGCTGATCAACCTGGTGCTGGTGCCTTTGGCCTTCTACCTGGATGTCAGCCGCGTCGAGCGCGCCTTGATGGTCGCGGTGTGTCTGCTGGCGCTGATCGTCGAGTTGCTCAACTCGGCAGTGGAGGCAGCCATCGACCGCATCTCGCTGGAGCTGCACCCGTTGTCGAAGAATGCCAAGGATATGGGCAGCGCCGCCCAGTTCACCGCCCTTAGTCTGATTGCTCTGGTGTGGGCAATTATCCTGCTCGGTTGACTCTGCCGTTCTCAGGCTATGGTCGGCAGGACAATCTGATCGCTGCGCGTTACGCCCGCAGTCAGGGCGCGGCACAGTTCGATAAATTCACGCATGGCGGCGGTCTGGTACTTCTGTTTGTGCCAGATAAAGTAAAACTGCCGGCGCAGATCCAGTTCGGGGGTTTCCACCGCCACCAGGCTGCCGCGGCGAAACGCATCGCGCAGCGCCAGGCGAGAGATGCAGCCAATTCCCAGGCCTGACTCCACCGCACGTTTGATCGCCTCGGTGTGCTCCAGCTCCAGGCGGATATTCAGGCTGCTGGGGTGGTGACGCATGGCCTGGTCGAAGGTCAGGCGTGTGCCGGAGCCTTGCTCGCGCAGAATCCACGCCTCGCGGGTCAGCTCTTCCAGGCTCGCCTCACCACGCTGCGCCAGCGCATGTTGCGGCGCGCAGAACACCACCAGCTCGTCTTCAACCCAAGGCTGCACCTCAATATCCGGGTGCTGGCAGTCACCTTCGATCATGCCCATATCCAGCTCGTAGTGGGCAATCTGCTGCACCACGTAGGCGGTGTTGTGTACTTGCAGCTTGACCCGGCATTCCGGGTGGCGCTGCATAAAGCTGCCTATCAGCAGGGTGGCCAGGTAGTTGCCGACGGTCAGGGTGGCGCCGACATTCAGCGAGCCGTAGCCGCTCTTGCCGCCCAGCAGGCGTTCGATTTCCTTGGCCTGGTCGAGCAGCGCCACCGCTTGTGGCAACAACTGCAGGCCAAGGGCGTTAAGGCACAGGCGTTTACCGGCGCGGTCGAACAACTGGCAGTCGGATTGACGCTCCAGTTCGCTAAGTGAGGTGCTGGTGGCCGATTGCGACAAGGCCAGGGAATCAGCGGCGCGTGACACGCTTTCATGCTGGGCCACAGCGACGAAGACTTGCAGTTGTCTGAGGGTAAATCGCATATCTATATAACCGATAACCTATATCTTGATAATCAAGTTAACAGATATTCTGCCGCTCATTACAATGCTGTGCAATTGCGCACAGGTGCGCAGGCGATAGTCCATTCTTCGGAGCCCCCGGCACATGAGCAACCTTAACTCCGAGCGCATTCTCAGCGTTCATCACTGGAACGACACGCTGTTCAGCTTCAAGTGCACCCGTGATCCGGGTCTGCGCTTCGAGAATGGCCAATTCGTGATGATCGGCCTGCAGCAGGAAACCGGCCGTCCTTTGATGCGTGCTTATTCGATCGCCAGTCCGAACTGGGAAGAGCATTTGGAGTTCTTCAGTATCAAGGTGCCGGATGGCCCGCTGACCTCGCAGTTGCAGCACCTCAAGGAAGGTGACGAGGTGATCATCAGCAAGAAGCCCACCGGAACTCTGGTGCTGGATGACCTTAAACCCGGTAAGCACCTGTACCTGCTCAGCACCGGCACTGGCCTGGCGCCGTTTATGAGTGTAATTCAGGACCCGGAAACCTATGAGCGCTTTGAGAAGGTGATTCTGGTTCACGGCGTGCGCTATGTGAACGAAGTGGCCTACCGTGAATTCATCACTGAGCACCTGCCGAAGAATGAATTCTTCGGCGATGCGCTGAAGGACAAGCTGATCTACTACCCGACGGTGACCCGTGAACCATTCGAAAACCAGGGCCGTCTGACCGACCTGATGCGCAGCGGCAAACTGTTCCAGGACATCGGCCTGCCACCGATCAACCCACAGGACGACCGCGCGATGATCTGCGGTAGCCCGAGCATGCTTGATGAAACCAGCGAAGTGCTCAACGAGTTCGGCCTGCAGATCTCACCGCGCATGCGTGAGCCGGGCGATTACCTGATCGAGCGCGCCTTCGTCGAGAAGTAAGCCTGCAGCACTAATCAAAAGCCCGCCAATCGGCGGGCTTTTTTATTCCTGCTCAAGGGCGCTGTGCGCGCGGTTGCCGCCTTTCTGTTTGGCCCGGTACATGGCGTTGTCGGCGTGGTGCAGCAGTTGTTGTTCATCCTGGGCGTGCTGCGGATATAGGGCGATGCCAATGCTCGGCAGGATGGTCTGGCTCTGCCCGCACAGCTCGAAGGGATGATTGAGGCTCTGGCGGATTTTCTCAGCCACCACGCTGGCGTGGTCGGCTGAGTGAAAGTCCTCCAGCAGCACGACGAATTCATCGCCGGCAAAGCGCGCCACCGTATCGGCCTCGCGCAGGCACAGCTGGATACGCTGGGCGACGCCTTGCAGCAGTTGATCGCCTGCGGCATGGCCGAGGCTGTCGTTGACCTGCTTGAATTTGTCTAGATCGAGAAACAGCAGCGCCACCTGCGATTGCTCGCGGCGCGCGCGGGCCAACGCCGTGTGCAGGCGGTCGCGCAGCAGTTCGCGGTTGGGCAGCTGGGTGAGCTGATCGTACTGCGCCATAAACTGCAGGCGGCTGAGCATCTGCTGTCGCTCGATGGCTGTGGCCACCTGGGTCGAGACAAATTGCAGCAGCTCCTGCTCGCGCTCGCTGTAGCGGGTGGATGCGCTGCTCACCAGGAGCGCGCCAATGATCCCGCGATGTGAGCGCAGCGGTACACCCAGCCAGCTGTGTGACGCGTCGGTCTGCGCCTGGCAGGCGTTGGGTAGCAGCAGGGTGTTACCGCTACGAATCACCTGCGCACTTAAAGTGGTGGCGTTCAGTGCTGTATCAGCAGCTGTTGCGGGCGGTTGTTCGGCGGGGTAAGGGAAGCTCAGTTCGTCGTTCTGTTCATCGTACAGCGCCACGGAAAAACTGATGGTCGGCAACAGTTCGCCAACGATCTGGTGTACCTGCTGAAACAGCCCGAGCAGGTCCTTGGCTGAATGGGCAGCTTCGGAGATGCCGTACAGCGCGTTCTGCAGGGCTTCGCTGCGCTTGCGCTCGGTGATGTCATGGGCGACGGCGATACGCACCTCGTCGTCTTCAGACCAGCGTGCGGACCAGAGAATGTGTACGGTGCTGCCATCCTTGCGCAGGTAGCGGTTCTCGAAGTGCGGTTTGTGTGCACCGGACATCACTTCCTTAGCGGCCTGCAGGGTTTTGGCGCGGTCTTCAGGATGCACCATGTCGATCATCACCTGGCCGATCATCTCGTCTGCGCCGTAACCGAAAATGCGCTGGCAGGCGGCGCTGACAAAAACGAAGCGCCCGCGTTTGTCGACCACACAGATGGCGTCGAGCAGCAGATCGACAAGGTTTTCGCTCGGTGCGTAGGTGCTGGCTTTCATACGTTCACAGTGTGCTGATGTTGATGACGGTTTATCGGGCCGCTTACTGGCGATTTGGCAGTATGGCCCTTGCACCCACCATACCCGCAAGGCGCCCTACAGTGAACGCCTGTTTGCCGCCTGCAGAACTCCGCCGAGCGCTGCTGATGGACGTCTGCTCAGTGTAGAACGCTGCGGGGACGGCGTACTGCCGGTTATTGCGCGCTACTGAAGCGCTGCCCGGAAACGGCCGGATGGTAGATCGGCTGCACCTTGTTGCCGGCGGGGTCGAGCAGATGGAAGCTGTGCGCACCGTCACCATGGGCAAAGGGTCGGTCGAGCAAAGTCACGCCCTGAGCCTTGAAGTAGGCGTACCAGGCGTGCAGCTCATCGATGCTGTCGACGATAAACCCGTAATGGTCCACCGCCTGCTCGCCACTGCTGGGCACACTGGCGCGGCCCAGCGACAGGTTGTCGTTGCCGCAGGTCAGGTAGACCAGGTCTGGATTGGCGCGGTGCAGTACCTGCATGCCGAGAATGTCCACGTAGAAGCGTTCGCAGGCTTCCAGGTTTTGGACCAGCAGGGCGATATGGCGCAAGCCATTGAGGCGACCAGGGCGTTCGAGCATGGTGAGCATCCTATTTTGTATACATTTATCTGGTAAATATAAGACAAAATAGCTAGTCAGCCTATCCGCGCGAACGAAGTGGCGCGAACTAGATCAGTTAGCGGGCACAACTTCCAGCACGCAGATGCTGCCAGGCTGCGGGTAATGCCAATGTACGTCGACATCCCAGAAGCGTACGCCATAGCGGCGTTCAGGGCTGGGTTGCTGGTAGGCCGGGCGCGGGTCCTGGGCCAGGCATTGCTCGATCAACTCAACCAGAGGTTCACTCAGGCGCTGCCCGTGCTCGTGGGCCTGGATCAGTGCGCTGTTCTGCCAGCTGACTTCGATCAATGCCGGTGCACTGTCGGCGATGCGGTTATAGGCACCGACAACGCTGTCGGCATAGGGCACGTAGGGTTTGATATCCAGCACCGGGGTGCCGTCGAGCAGGTCGATACCAGACAGCCACAGCTTGCCGGCTTCGACTTTATCCAGTTTGACCACCGACTGGCCGATGCCATTGGGTCGGTGGGTGGCACGAGTACTGAATACGCCGACTGATTGATTTCCGCCCAGGCGCGGCGGACGCACCTTGAGACGCGGTTTGTCTTCCAGCGCCTGGTGAAACAGAAACAGCAGCCAGACATGGCTGACCTGCTCCAGCCCCTGCACGGCATCGCCGTTATCGAAGGGCGCGACCAGCTCCAATATGCCACGGGCCGCCGGGGCCAGTTGCGGCTGACGGGGAATGGCGAACTTCTCCTTGAAGCAGGAGCGGACAAAACCGATGGGTGAAACGGAGTAGGGCATGGCGGCGTGATCGAGTGAAAACGCCGCCATAGTACCTGACTAGAGGTGAAAACCGCCGTCGATGGGGATGATCGCGCCGGTCATATAGGCCCCGGCGGTGCTCGCCAGGCTGATCGCCAGGGCGGCCATTTCTTCTTCACGGCCCCAGCGCTGCATTGGGATCAGTGCGCAGTCTTCGGCCATGGCGTGTTCGTCCTGGGCGATGAACTGGGTCATCTTGCTCGGGAAGCGCCCCGGCGCAATCACGTTGACGTTGATATGTTGACCGACCAGCTCGCGAGCGAGCATGCGCGACAGCTGATGCAGCGCCGCCTTGCTCGGGCCGTAGGCGTAAGCGTCTTCGCCGTGGGAAGTGATGCCGGCAACCGAGCCGATATTGATCACCCGTGCAGGGCTAGCCGCACTGCCGGCCTTGCGCAGCAGCGGCAGCAACTGCTGGATGCAGCTGAACACCGAGGTCACGTTGAGCTGCATGACCTTTTCCCAGCCCTTGGCCGGGTAACTTTCCAACGGTGCGCCCCAGGTGGTGCCGGCGTTGTTGACCAGAATATCCAGGCTGTCGATCTTGCCGGCCAATTGCTCTGCAAGCACCTGCACGCCTTCTTCGCTGGCCAGGTTGGCGGCGAGGCCGTGGCATGTACCAAAGGCTGACAGTTCGGAAGCGGTTTGCGCGCAGGCTTCGCCGTCACGAGCGCAGACGTACACCGTTGCGCCGGCTTCAACAAAGGCTTTGGCAATCATCTTGCCGATACCGCGGGTGCCGCCGGTAACCAGGGCAGTGCGGCCTTGCAGGGAGAAGTAAGGGTGCATGGTAGATCCTTGTTGGGATGAAAGCCACTACCCTAATCGTCTGCCCGCTGCGCGGCAGGCACTATTGCCGGTGGAAATACGCTGCCATGCTGGCAGGCGTGGCGGCGCGAACTTAGAATCTGTTTTCGATCTAGCGAGCTAGAGCCAGACAAGGCAAAAACAGCCGAGGAAGCGGAGTTTACGAGCTGTAAATGAGCATTCCGAGGCTGTTTTTAACGCCGGATGGCCGACGCGCAGCAGATCGTAAACAGGTTCTTAACCGCGAACGCGCAGAGTCAGGCCCTTGAGGAAGTTGCGCAAAAACTGATCGCCGCAGGTGCGGTAGTTGCTGTGGCCGAATTTGCGGAACAGCGCGCTCATTTCGGGTTTGGATACCGGGCAGTCGACGCTCTGCATGATTGTGTGCATGTCGTCTTCCTTCAGCTCGAAGGCCACGCGCAGTTTCTTCAGCACCATGTTGTTGGTGATCGGCAGTTCTAACGGCTGGGCCGGGCGGCTTTCGTCTTTGCCGCGCTTGAAGTACACCAGGCCGTCGAGAAAATGCGCCATCAGCTCGTCGTCGCAAGGCGTATAGCCTTCTTCGTCGTCCTTCTTCAGCATTGCTGCGAGTTCGTCGAGTTCGACCTGCTTGCCGCTGAGCTGGATGATTTTGACCATCTGCGCGTCGCTGATGTCGAGGGTGTAGCGCAGGCTGCGCAGTACGTCGTTGTTAAGCATTGATAGATCCTGAAGAGGGCGGATGCCTGAGAGCAGCCGCTGAAAAAATAGTTAGAAGCGTTCTTTGCCTGCCAGATAGCGCCACTGGCCCGCAGGGACCTTGGCCATCGGCACGCCACCGATGCGGATGCGCTTCATGCCCAGCACCTTGAGGTCGACGCTGTTGCACATAAACACGATCTGCCCAGGTAGCGGGTTTTTCAATGCAAAGCGCAGGCGGGTTTCGTTCTGCCAGCTGACCTTGCAGGGGGGCAGGGCCACACCGTTGAAGGTTAGACCGTGAGCCAGGCGTTTGAGCTGGCTAGCGCTCAAGGTGCCGACGACTTCGACCACATACTCCTGCTCCAGTTTGCTCAGGTCTTCCTTGAGCTTACGCTCGATGCGCCAGTCCTGGGTCAACACGTGCAAGCCATCGGCGCCAGCTTGCAGGGGAGTGCAGGAAATAAGTCGGGCGAAATGACCTTTCAGCGGACGAATGCCCGAGCCGTCTTCCGGCCAGTGGCTGGTTGAGCTGATGCCTTCCGCTGCGCGTTCCGCGTTGTGACCATTGGGCACATTGAGCAGCAGGGTGACCGGCTCGACCGGAGCCAGCAGGGCGTTTGGCAGCAGTTCCACGCGCTGATCGGCGACCTTGAACTGCGGCTCTTCGACTACCACACCATCCACCGTAACCCAGCCGCCTTCGATATAGAGTTCGGCCTCGCGGCGTGAACAGCCAATCACTTCGATCAGGCGTTTGGACAGGCGAATGGGTTCGGTCATAAAAGCAGTCATCGGCAAAAAAAGGGCCGCCATTGTAACCGGACAGGCCCCTCGTGCGCGGAACATCGGGCGAACGGCTGCGATAAAAGCGTCTGTCGGAGGCGAACTCAGGATGACGGTCGTAGGATGGGTGATATCCCATCGAGTGCAGCTTTTCCAAGTGCATAAAAAAACCGCTCCGAAGAGCGGTTTTCCTCACCTAGGGTGCTTAGCCGCCGAGGTAGGCGTCACGCACCTTAGGATCGTTCAGCAGGTCGTGGCCGCTGCCTTGCATCACGATCCGGCCGTTCTCCAGCACGTAGCCGCGGTCGGCCAGCTTGAGCGCCTGGTTGGCGTTCTGCTCGACCAGGAACACCGTTACACCGTCCTTGCGTAGCTGTTCGATGATGTCGAAGATCTGCTGGATGATGATCGGTGCCAGACCCAGCGACGGCTCGTCGAGCAGTAGCAGCTTGGGCTTGCTCATCAGCGCACGGCCGATGGCGAGCATCTGCTGCTCACCGCCGGACATGGTGCCGGCGCGCTGGGCAAAGCGTTCCTTCAGGCGCGGGAACAGGTGCAGGACCTTATCTAGTTGCTCCTGATTGTCGGCCTTGCTGCCGAAGAAACCGCCCATCACCAGGTTTTCCTCCACGGTCAGGCGGGAGAACACCCGACGGCCTTCCGGTACCACGGCAATGCTCTTGCGCATGATGTTCGGAGTTTCTTGGCCGATCAGCTCTTCACCCTGGTAGCGGATGCTGCCGCTGCTCGCCTGGGGCGAACCGCAGAGGGTCATCAGCAGCGTCGACTTGCCGGCGCCGTTGGCACCGATCAAGGTGACGATCTCACCCTGACGGACTTCGACGTTGATATCATGCAGCGCCTGGATCTTGCCGTAGAAGGTGGAAACGTTCTCGAAATACAGCATCACGCTTCCCCCAGGTAGGCTTTGATCACGTCCGGGTTGGCGCGGATCTGCTCCGGCGTACCGTCCGCCAGGGGCGTGCCCTGGTTGATCACATAGATGTGGTCGGAAATGCTCATGACCAACTTCATGTCGTGCTCAATCAGCAGCACGGTGACATTGTGCTGATCGCGCAACACACGAATCAGTGCCTTGAGGTCGTCGGTTTCCCGTGGGTTGAGGCCTGCGGCTGGCTCGTCGAGCATCAGAATGATCGGGCGGGTCATCATGCAACGGGCGATTTCCAGGCGACGCTGCTGACCGTAAGCCAAGGTGCCGGCTGTGCGGTTGGCAAACTCGGTCAGGTTGACCTGGTCTAGCCAGTACGCAGCGAACTCCATGGCTTCACGTTCGCTTTTGCGAAACGCGGGAGTCTTCAGCAGGCCCGCCAGGTAGTTGGTGTTGAGGTGGCGATGTTGGGCCACCAGCAGGTTCTCGACCGCCGTCATGTCCTTGAACAGACGTACGTTCTGGAACGTGCGCACCACGCCTTTGCGAGCGATCTTGTGGCCGGGCAGGCCTTCGATCTGTTCACCATTGAGGCGAATATTGCCGCTGGTAGGCTGGTAGAAACCGGTCAGGCAGTTGAATACGGTGGTCTTGCCGGCACCGTTCGGGCCGATCATTGACACCACTTGTTTTTCGTTAACCTGCAGGCTGACCCCGTTGACGGCCAGCAGGCCGCCAAAGCGCATGGACAGGCCGCTTACTTCTAGGATCGGGCGGCTCATTGCTTCAGCTCCAGGTGCGGGCGTTGCATGGGCAGCAGACCCTGCGGACGCCAGATCATCATCAATACCATCAGGGCGCCGAACATCAGCATGCGGTATTCGTTGAATTCGCGTGCCAGTTCCGGCAGCAGAATCATCACGATGGCCGCCAGGATAATGCCGAGCTGCGAGCCCATGCCGCCCAAGACGACGATGGCGAGGATGATCGCCGACTCGATAAAGGTGAAGGACTGCGGGCTGACCAAGCCTTGGCGCGCGGCAAAGAAGCTACCGGCGAAACCGGCGAAGCAGGCGCCGATGGTGAAGGCCGAGAGCTTGATCGCGGTTGGGTTCATGCCCAGGGCGCGGCAGGCGATTTCGTCTTCACGCAGGGCTTCCCACGCGCGGCCGATTGGCATGCGCAGCAGGCGGTTGATTACGAACAGGGTCAGCAACACCAGCAGCAGAGCAATCAGGTAAAGGAAGATCACCTTGTTGATCGAGTTGTAGGCCACCCCGAAGTATTCGTGGAAGGTCTGCATGCCTTCGGCGGCCTTGCGGTCGAACGACAGGCCGAACAACGTTGGCTTGGGAATCGAGCCGATGCCGTTGGGGCCACCGGTCAGCCAGGTCATGTTGTTCAGCATGATGCGGATGATCTCGCCAAAACCCAGGGTGACGATGGCCAGGTAATCGCCGCGCAGACGCAGCACCGGGAAGCCCAGGATAAAGCCGAAGGACGCCGCCATCAGGCCGGCAATCGGCAGGCAGATCCAGAAGCTCAGGCCGAAGTAGAACGACAGCAGCGCGTAGCTGTAGGCGCCCACGGCGTAGAAAGCCACGTAGCCCAGATCGAGCAGGCCGGCCAGGCCGACCACGATGTTCAAGCCGAGGCCGAGCATCACGTAGATCAGGATCAGTGTGGCGATATCTACTGCACCGCGCGAGCCGAAGAACGGCCATGCCAGAGCCACGACGATCAGGCCGAGAACGATCCAGCGCTGGGTCGAAGGCAGGGTGAGGAACTCGCTGGCTTTGCCCGGCATGCTTGGCAGCTTGGGCGCATGGCTCCAGGCGGCGCTCAGGTGGTTACGGAACAGTTGCCAGAAAAACATGGCAATCGAACAGCCGAAAATCGTCCACAGAACGGCCGGGCTGGCGCCTTGCACTTCGAGCTTGATGCCGACCGTGGAGAGCTTCAGGCCGATAACCGGGTAGGCCACGGCGAGCACCAGCAGGGCGCTGAAGATCGCAGTCTTGAGATTTTTAGTGATGGAGGTGTTCATACTTTTTCAACCTCCGGACGGCCGAGAATGCCCGTCGGGCGGAACAGCAACACCAGTACCAGCAGGCTGAACGCCACCACATCCTTATATTGGTCGCCGAAGATATCGGCGCCAAAGGCTTCGGCCACGCCTAACAACAGGCCGCCAAGCACTGCTCCGGGGATACTGCCGATACCGCCCAGAACTGCAGCGGTGAAAGCCTTGATCCCGGCGAGGAAGCCCAGGTGCGGGTTGATCACGCCGTATTGCATGCCCAGCAGCACGGCCGCTACGGCCGCCAGAGAGGCGCCGATAACGAAGGTCAGGGCAATGATGTTGTTGGTGTTGATGCCCAGTAGGTTGGCCATTTTCAGGTCTTCAGCACAGGCGCGGCAGGCGCGGCCCAGGCGTGAGCGAGAGATAAACAGCGTCAGGCCGACCATGACAAAGAAGGTGACGACGAAAATCAGCACCTGCATATAGGAAATCACCACGCCATTCATGGTGCTTTCGCCAAACACGAAGTTACCCGGTAGCAGGTTGGGGATCGACTTGTCTTTGGAGTCCTGTGCCAGCAGTACCTGGTTTTGCAGGAAGATCGACATGCCGATGGCGGAAATCAGTGGGATCAGACGGTTGCCGCCGCGCAGCGGGCGGTAGGCGACTCGTTCGATGCTGTAGCCATAGGCACTGGCGACAATGATGCTGGCGGCAAGGCCGCAATCATCACGATGGGTAAACTGTCCAGGCCGTACATGGCCAGGCCGGCGACCACGATGAAGGCTACGTACGAGCCAATCATGTAAACCTCGCCGTGGGCGAAGTTGATCATGCCGATAATGCCGTAAACCATGGTGTAGCCGATGGCGATCAAGGCATAGGTGCTGCCAACGGTCAGACCGTTAACCAGCTGTTGCAGGTAGTGATAAAGATCAGGCATTGCCTAACTCCTGGGTTGTCACGCAAGGCAGCGCTTATGGCGCAGCATGCAACCGGAATTCTTCTAATAAACAAAACCCACTGCCGAAGCAGTGGGTTTTGGGTTCAGGCGAAGAGCTTACTTGGCTTCGGTTTTGGTACCGTCCTGGTGCCATTCGTAAACCACGAAGCTGAAGTCTTTCAGATCGCCCTTCTCGTCGAAGGACAGGCTGCCAGTCGGGGTGTCGAAGCTGTTGGCGCGCAGAGCTGCGGCCACTTTAGCGGTATCGGTACCGCCAGCCTTGGTGATGCCTTCAGCGATTACTTGTACCGCGGCGTAAGCCGGGAACACGAATGGGCCGCTGGAGTCTTCATTTTTGGCTTTGAACGCATCAACCAGCGCCTGGTTGCGTGGGTCCTGGTCGAACGACTTCGGCAGGGTAACCAGCAGGCCTTCGGAAGCCGGGCCAGCAATGGCCGAGATTTCCTTGTTGCCTACGCCTTCTGGGCCCATGAACTTGGCGCTCAGACCTTTCTCAGCCGACTGACGCAGCAGCAGGCCCAGCTCTGGGTGGTAGCCACCGTAGTAGATGAAGTCCACGCCGGCTTGCTTGAGCTTGGCGATCATTGCGGAGAAGTCCTTGTCGCCGGCGTTGATGCCTTCGAACAGAACAACCTTGGTGCCTTTGCTTTCCAGGGTCTGCTTGACCGCGGTAGCGATGCCTTCGCCGTACTGCTGCTTGTCGTGGATCACGGCAACAGCTTTCGGCTTGACGTGGTCAGCGATGAAGTTACCGGCGGTTGGGCCTTGCAGGCTGTCCAGACCTATGGTGCGGAATACCAGCTCGTAGCCACGAGTGGTGATGTCCGGGCTGGTGGAAGCCGCAGTGACCATCAGGATGCCTTCGTCTTCGTAAATGTCGGACGCTGGCTGAGTGGAGCTGGAGCAGAGGTGGCCAACCACGAATTTAACTTCGTCGTTGACGATCTTGTTGGCAACAGCAACCGCTTGTTTCGGATCGCAGGCATCGTCATACACCACGCCTTCGAGCATTGCGCCGTTCACCCCGCCGGCCTTGTTGATCTGCTCGATAGCCATTTTGGCACCGATGAACTGCATTTCACCGTATTGCGCGACGGCGCCGGTGACTGGGCCTGCCAGGCCAATTTTGATGGTGTCAGCCGCTACCGAGTAGCTGGCAACGCCAGCCATGGCCATGGCGGCAAACAGTTTGGAAATCTGCTTAGTAGCCTTGTTCATAGTGCTCCACTCTTATTGGTTTTGATTGTTGTAGTTCTGGCGGCCAAAGCTGCAGAACCGGGTTGTTTCCCCGGCCATCCCCCCGGCAACTGTACCGGTGCAGTGTAGAGCGCGGCTTTGCGGCTTGAAAAGCGGCTTGCTGGGGGCAAAACCCTGGGGTGTCGCTTTAATGCAATAAACGTATAGAAAAACGGCGTGTCTTGATCGCTGCTGGCAACGTCGCGAACAGTGTTGCGAATTTGCCAGCGGGCTGGTCGACGCTATCATGGCGGCCGATTAAAAAAGCGGCCATCTATGACAGGGCAATCCATGACAGAACAACCTAGCACCCTCTATGCCAAGCTGCTTGGTGAAACTGCAGCTATTACCTGGCAGGAGCTGCAACCTTTCTTCGCCCGTGGCGCCTTGCTGCTGGTCGACGGCACTCAAGATCTGATCGAGGTGGCGCAGGCCGTGGCGCAGAACGATAAGGATAAAGTCGCCGCCTGGCTGGCTGCAGGTACCTTGAGCAAGGCTGACGACAGCCGCGCCGAAGACCTGCTAAACCGCGATCCAGAGCTGTGGGCGGTGGTAGTGGCGCCCTGGGTGCTGGCGCAGGAACGCAGTGAACGCGCGCCGCTGCACTGATCTGGCGCGTGCACCTTGGGTCATCCTGAGTGACTATGCTGGCAGCACCACGGACTGATTGCAGGAGCTGCCAGCATGTTTGAACCCGGACATTTGCATCGCGCTAATACTTTGGCCTCGGCCGAGGAACCGCTGTTCAGCGTCGACCTCCATTACGAAGTACGTCAGGACCCGGCCGAAGGCCCGATGTTGCATGTGCGTATGCAGGGTCAGGTGGATGGCAAGGCGTTTGAGGAAGTCTTCGAGCTGCACCGCGACACTGCCTACAACTTCGCCAGCGTGGCCACACGTCTGGCCCACAAGCATGGGCTACCGACCAACAGCAGCCTGATCATGCGCAGCCACGCCGAGTACGACCTGATGTTCGAAGACATTCGCGCCAGGCTTGGTGCGCACAGCGGCGAGCCGGTCAATCTCGATCATCTGGAGAAAGACGGTCTGTAAGTCGTGGTACGGGCGTTGACTGGCGGGACAGGTTCTGGCTCCGCTGGGTTAAGATGACGACCATCAATGAGTCGGAGTCTGCCTATGTCCACCTCCATTCCTACTTTGGCATTTGCTGGTATTGGCCTGATGGGCCTGCCTATGACCCAGCGCTTGTTGGCCGCCGGTTATCCGCTGAGCGTGTGGAACCGCTCCCTTGATAAGTGCGCGCCACTGCAAGCGTTGGGCGCGCAGGTTATGGCGAGCCCGGCGCAGCTTTGTGCTCAGGCCGATATCGTTATGCTTTGCCTGGCCAACACTGAGGTGGTGCGCGAGGTGGTATTCGGCCCCGGCGGCATTGTGGAAACGGCCAAGCCCGGACAACTGCTGGTGGATTTTTCCAGCCTGGAGCCAGCGGCCACCCGTGAGATGGCTGCTGAGTTGCAGGCCCGATGTGGCATGCCCTGGGTCGATGCACCGGTTTCCGGCGGCACACCAGGTGCGGCCAACGGTACATTGGCGATCATGGCCGGTGGCCGGGTTGAGGATATCGAGCGGGTGCGGCCTATCCTCGCGCACCTGGGGCACCGCCTGACGCGCATGGGCGATGTCGGCGCGGGCCAGGTGACTAAGGTGTGCAATCAGATGATCGTCGCCTGTAACGCCTTGGTGATTGCCGAAGTGGTCGCCCTGGCCGAGCAGGCCGGGGTCGATGCCAGCCTGATCGCTCCAGCGTTGGCCGGCGGCTTTGCCGATTCCAAGCCGCTGCAGATTCTCGCGCCGCAGATGGCCGAGAGTCAGTTTGAACCGGTCAAATGGCATGTGCGTACCCTGCTCAAGGATCTCGATACGGCGGTCAAGTTGTCGCAACAAGTCGGCTCGGCCACGCCACTCAGTGGTCTGGCCGCGCAGTTGATGCGCCAGCACAGCAGTCAGGGCAACCATGAACGTGATCCGGCCACCCTGGTGCAGATGTACCGGAAGCCACAGCATCAAGGGTCACAGCCATGAAGATCGCGGCCAACCTGTCGCTGCTGTTTAGCGAGTTACCGTTGAACGACCGAGTAGTGGCCGCCGCCGCCGCCGGCTTCGATGGCGTGGAAATCCAGTTTCCCTATGAGCTGCCGGCCGTTCGCCTGAAAGAGGCGTTACAGGCTGCCGACATGCTGCTGCGCCTGATCAACCTGCCGGCCGGTGATCTGATGAGCGGTGGTGCTGGCTTGGCTGCGGTGCCCGCACGCAAGGCCGAGTTTGATCTGGCGCTAAAGGATGCGCTGAGCTATGCCGCGATGGTGCGGCCGGCGCTGGTCAACGTACTGCCTGGACGCCTAGCCGAAGGTGTTGAGCCTGAACAGGCGCTGGCTTGCCTAGTCGACAACCTGCACAAGACCGCCGAAGCCTTTCAGTTATTGGGTATTGGTGTGGTGGTGGAGGCGATCAACCCGCTGGATATACCGGGCTTTCTGATCAATACCCCGGAACAGTTGGATGCGCTGCTCAAAGCCGTGGCTCATCCCAATCTGGCTGCGCAGTACGACCTCTACCATATGGCGAGGCAGGGCCTGGATGTGCAGGCAGGTATCGCGTTGCTGGCTGGGCGTATTGGTCACGTGCAGTTTGCTGACTATCCAGGTCGTGGCGCGCCGGGTACTGGCGAGCTGCAGTTTGCGCCGCTACTGACGGCTTTGCGTGACGGAGGGTATCAGGGCTGGCTGGCGGCCGAGTATCGGCCGGGAGAGGCGGGCACCCAGGCCAGCCTGGGCTGGTTGGCTGAGTGGCGAGCGACCTGAGGCGTCCGCCTGCAACCCGACTGCTCGGGTTGCAGGCGGCAGTGGCTTACTCGGGTTTGTCCTCAGTGTACTTGTTGAGCGAGATAACCCGGGTCTTGCCGATGCGGTGGCGATAGATCTCGCGCAGGTACTTGATGGCTTTTTTCACGCTGTCGCGTGACAGGCGGATGTCGTTGATCGAGACGAATTTGTCCTGATCGTGGATCAGCTCGCGGTACTTCTTCTCGTACATCGGCTTGATCGCGTACCAGTTGGTGTCGAGGATCTTCGCCGGGTTCTCAAACTCGTTGAGCATGGCGTCGACCCGCACTTCGTCAAACTCGTCGCTCATGATGAAGTCGAGAATGGCGTTGTCCAGGCTTTCATCGAAGCGGTGCGGGTCGCGGGCGAAGCAACGCTTGATAAAGGCCACAATTAGCGTCAGGAAGTCGTCCGACAGGCACGGGCTCTTGGCGATCAGGGTGGTCAGTGAGAGGTTGGCCGAGGCGCCGATCACCAGTGCATAGCGCTTCAATGTGGTGTTAGGGAACAGGCTGTTGAGGTGGGTCTTGAGCCGGTTCAGGTCCATATAGGACAGCTTGTAGTCTTTCGGCAGCGAGACAATCGACACCACCGAGGAGCAGTTCTTGAAGAAATGCAGGTCGCTGAGTTTGGCGGCGTTGTAGTCGGACTTCTTGTACTCATCCAGCGCTTCGCGGTAACGCTTGGACTCGATTGGCAACAGGCTGATGCCTTCGATGGCCTGGGTCACCTTGTTGAAGTGTGGCAAGTCGATGGAGCGGAAGAACAGGTCGTCGATATTCAGCCGCGACGGCTCCTTGTCCAGCACGCGGAACTTGTCCAGCGCGGCGGCGCTCTGTTCCGGTACCACTGATTCGGCATAGGCCACGGCCACCGGGCCGGCCAAGCTCATAAACAGGTCGTTGGCGTCCAGGCGGATGGTTTCACCGATGTCGATGCCGGCGCGGCGGAAGTAGTTCTGATCGTAGTCGGTGGTCACCGCCTGGGCGGTGAGGATGTTGAAGATCTGCTGCGAGATGTACTGGTTGGCGTGCCGCTCCATGGCGTTGACATCGATGTTCTGGATATTGCCGTCATCGCTTTCTTCGGCGTAGCGCATGAT
>JAHJXZ010000081.1 GCA_018827205.1 Gammaproteobacteria bacterium
ACCATGGTGAAGAAGCAGCTGTTGGTGTGGCGTACCGAGCGCTCGCGGATGTTTTCCGTGATCACCTTGATGCCGACTTCCATTGAGGTGCGCCCGGAGTAGTTGACCGAGGCGAGAAAGGTCACCAACTCGCCGACGTGGATCGGCTCGCGGAAGATCACCTGATCCACCGACAGGGTCACCACGTAACAGCCGGCATAGCGGCTGGCGCAGGCGTAGGCAACTTCGTCGAGGTATTTGAGCAGGGTGCCGCCGTGGACATTGCCGGAGAAGTTGGCCATGTCCGGGGTCATCAGTACGGTCATCGACAGCTGGGCGTTTCCAGGTTCCATAGCAGGCTCTGTGCTGGGTTGTGGCGCAACCATAGCAGGTGTTGGGGTGGGGCGGCTGTGTCGATCAGGGCAGACCGTAGTGCTGATGCAGCTGGCTGAGCATGGGCGCTTCATCGATCAGGAAGCGATCAAAGTGCTTGATCAGTTCCGGATACTTGTAGCTGCTCAGGTGAAAGCTCGTGCTGATCTGCGGTAGCTGTGGGTCGCGCTGCAGCAGCTCAGGAGCAATACCAAGCAGCTGCATATGATGCTGTACCACCTGTGGATTGGCGTAGATCGCATCCAGGCGATTGCGTTCGAGCATGCGGATCATGCTCTGAATATCCTGTACTTCCACCAGTTCGATGGCGTACTTACTTTGCAGTGGTTGCCAGGCTTCAGCGGTAAACCCGCGCACGATTCCTACTCGCTTGATCGCTGACAGGCCCTTTGCAAGTTGTTCGCGGCGTACCAGGGTGGCGTCGACAATCTTCACCACTGGTTGGCTGTAATACAGCGTCTGGCCGTCGCGGGCGTCCCGCGACCAGGCGGGGTTGTCGGGGAACAGCAGGTCGAGGCTCTGCTCGCCGAGCATATTGCGGTACAGGCGATTAACCGGTTGCGGGCGCAGCTCGAGTTCAAGGCCTTCGTGTTTGGCAAAGGCCTTTAGCAAATCAATGCAGTAACCGTCGAATGCTTGCCCTTCCACAGCTTTGTAGTAGGGGTAGTAGTCATGGTTTTCCAGGCCCACGCGTAATGGTTCGGCCGTTGCGAGTGCGCTGTACAGCCAGCAGGCCAGGATAATGCAGAGGCGCATGGGCCACTCCAGGGTGCTCAGAATCTGTACAGCGTAGCTGGTACCGCCCTAGCCGTCAGGCGTGGGTCAGGTACCAACGCCAATCCTGCTCGCCGACTTCGCCCATAAACTGGCGGAATTCGGCCCACTTGATTGCCAGGAACACCTTGAGGAACTCCTCGCCCAGCGCCTCTTTGGCCCAAGTTGAGTGTTCCAGGGCGCGCAGGGCAGTCAGCCAATCTGTGGGCAGGGTTTCGCGGGCTTGCTCGTAGCCGTTGCCGATAATCTCTTCGCCCGGGTCGATCTGGTTTTTGATGCCGTGATGGATCCCGCAAAGAATCGCCGCCGCGGCCAGATAGGGGTTGGCGTCGGCGCCACAGATGCGATGCTCGACGTGCCGGCTTAGAGCCGGGCCACCGGGTACACGGAACGACACGGTGCGGTTATTCACGCCCCAGCTCTTGGCCAGTGGCGCGTAGCTATTGGCCTGGAAGCGGCGGTAGGAGTTGGCGTTGGGGCAGAAAATCGCCAGGGCGTCGTTGAGCGTGGCCATCATGCCGCCGATGGCATGTTTCAGCAGCGGCGTGCCGTGCGGGTCTTCCGATGCCATCAAGTTATTGCCGTGCTCATCGGCCAGACTGACGTGCATATGCATACCACTGCCGGCCTGGTCGCCGAACGGCTTGGCCATAAAGCAGGCCTGCAGCCCGTGCTTATTGGCCACGCCTTTGACCAGGCGCTTGTAGCGCACGCCTTCATCGATGGCCTGCAGGGCGTCGAAGCGGTGTTCCAGGGTCAGCTCGACCTGGCCAGGGGCGTATTCGGAAATCGCCGTGCGTACGGGTAGGCCCTGCACTTCGCAGGCGCTGTAGAGGTCATCAAGGAACGGCTGTAACTGTTCCAGTTCGTACACGCCATACACCTGCGGCGCTTGCGGGCGCACGCCGTTGGCTTGCAGTGCGGGTTGCGGGCGACCGTTGCTGTCGCGGTGTTTATCCAGCAGGTAGAACTCCAGCTCCACCGCCATTACCGGGTGGTAACCGTCGGCCTTCAGTTGGTCGATAGCGCGTACCAGTAAATGGCGTGGGTCGGCCGGGGCGGCCGGCAGACCCTGAGTCGGGTGCATGCTTACCTGCAGCTGGCCGGTCGGTGTGTTGCGCCAGGGTTGCAGGGTCAGGCTGCCGGGGATTGGGTAAGTCCAGCAGTCGGCGTCGGCCACTTCCCAGACCAGACCGCTTTCTTCCACGTCCTCGCCCTGAATGGTCAGCGCCAGAATTGAGCTGGGCAGTGGTCGGCCGTTCTCGTAGATGGCCAGCAGTTCGTCACGATGCAGCAGCTTGCCGCGTGGGATGCCGTTGGCGTCGATCAGCATCAGCTCAATCAGACGCACTTCGGGGTGGGCGGCGAGGAAGTCGTGGGCTTCCTGGATATTGGCGCATTGCATGGTGGTTATCTCGTTATTGGCCGGGCAAACGGCTTGTGTAGGAGCGGGCTTGCCCGCGATGGCCGGTAAGCAAAAGTATCGCGGCCAAGGCCGCTCCTACAGGATCGATGGAATTATTCGCGAGCGCCGGGAATCGTCAGCAGCTCGGTCAGGGCCTGGTCGAGCATGCGGATCAACTGGTCCACATCGTCCGCCGTGGTGCTTGGGCAGCACAGGGTCATGTTGTGGAACGGAGTGATCAAGATGCCGCGATTGATCAGGTACAGGTGCAGGGCCATCTGCAGTTCATCGTGAAATGCCGCTTCAGCCT
>JAHJXZ010000082.1 GCA_018827205.1 Gammaproteobacteria bacterium
GCAATACCGCCCCATACGCCGCACAGACCGTGCAGCGGCCATACGCCGAGCACGTCGTCGATCTTCCACTTCACCTGGGTCGCGGTAAATGCCCAGACGAATAGCGCACCGGCAATGGCACCAGTGACCAGAGCGCCGACCGGATGCATCAAGTCAGAACCTGCACACACCGCCACCAGGCCAGCCAGCGGACCGTTATGCAGGAAGCCCGGGTCATTACGCCCAACAACCAAAGCCGCCACCGTGCCGCCGACCATCGCCATCAAGGTGTTGACTGCGACCAGACCGCTGACGCTGCCCAGGGTCTGCGCACTCATCACGTTGAAGCCGAACCAGCCGATGATCAGAATCCATGAACCCAGCGCCAGGAACGGAATATTCGACGGGGCAAAAGCCACCAGACGACCATCGCGATAACGTCCATTGCGGCGCCCCAGCAAAATAACTGCGCCAAAGGCCAGCCAGCCGCCCATCGCGTGTACCACTACCGAGCCGGCAAAGTCATGGAAGGCCGCGCCAAACTGCGCTTCCAGCCAGACCTGCACGCCGTAGTTGCCGTTCCAGATAACCCCCTCGAAGAAGGGGTAGATAAAGGCCACGATCAGCACCGTGGCACACAACTGCGGACCGAACTTGGCGCGCTCGGCGATACCACCAGAAATGATCGCTGGAATGGCCGCTGCAAAGGTCAGCAGAAAGAAGAACTTCACCAAGGCATAGCCGTTGCCTTCCGTCAGCACGCTGGCTGGCTCAAGGAAGGTCACGCCATAAGCGACCCAGTAGCCAACAAAGAAATAGGCCAAGGCCGACACGGCAAAGTCGGAGATGATCTTCGACAAGGCATTAACCTGATTCTTCTGCCTCACCGTGCCCACTTCAAGAAAGGCAAAGCCGGCATGCATGGCCAGCACCATGACGGCACCGAGCAAGATAAACAGGGTATTGGAGCCGTGAATCAGGGTTTCCACAGCACTGTTGATGTTTTCCATCTGCGAAGAAAACTCCGTCGCGGGAAAAAGCACCAAAGCGGATCACAAACCAATAAATACGCACCATATAGCGGCATTCATCACGAACCACTTAGCCGAAGCAGGACCTACATAGCACCAAGCCAGTGCTCGCCAAACCTTGCCTCGATGTACTTATTCCATAGTTATTAATAAGTTATTGATGCACCACGGCGTCCTGGCCAAAACCCTTACAGCCCTATAAAGGAGCGTATCTGCAAGAGCGCGCACCAACGCAATGCAAGCGCTGTACCAGCCGATAAACCAGCAGCACCCGCCGTGCACCGAAGAAAAAAGGAACCACTGCCCCGCAGAGGACTCGAACCCCCTACACTGCCCCGTCATAAGGAGAGACACCATGGCTCGTAAGACCCCCGTATCGTCCAGCTCGGATCAGTTACTCGACGAATTCCAGGCGTTGGTACGCGACACCGAAAGCCTGCTGCAGCACTCGGCCAGCCTCGCAGGCGAGCAAGCCGAAGAACTGCGCGAGCAGATCCGCGGCAGCTTGGGCCGCGCACGCAGCACCCTGCATAACGCCGAAGACGCTCTGCATGCACGCGGTAAAGCCGCGCTAGATGCCACCGAAGGTTATGTGCAGACTCATCCTTGGCAAACCCTCGGCATTGCTGCCGCCATTGGCCTGCTCCTGGGTATGCTGATTACCCGCCGTTAAAGAGAAGATTAATGGATGCAACACCACCTACCCCACCAAGTCGCGGCAGCTCGCCACGGCGATTTGGCAGCGCCTTGCTGGGGTTATTGCAGGGCCATATCGCGCTATTCGGCGAAGAGCTCAAAGAGCAGCAAAGCCATACCCTTAGCCTGCTGGTACTCACCAGCCTAAGCCTGCTGTTCGGCCTGCTGCTGATCATCGGCCTGTCGGCCGCGCTACTGATTGCCTTCTGGGAGACACACCGCCTGCTGGTTATCAGCGGCCTGTGCGCCGTCTATGCATTGGGCCTGCTGAGTGCCCTGATCATGCTGTTGCAGCGTGTACGCAATGCACCTGCGCCCTTCAGCGCCAGCCTTGAAGAACTGGCCCGCGACCGTGAGCAACTGCTGCCATGACTATGCCCGAGCTACCCGCCAAGGCCTCGCGCCGCGAACTGCGCAAAACCCTGCTACGCATGCGTCTGCAAATGCACCGCCAGGAACTGCGCCATGAAACCCTGGTAATGCTGCAGCCATTGCGCCAGGCCCAATACTGGCGCAACCACTGGCGTGAAGAACTGGGCAACAGTAACGCACCAATTTGGGTCGCGGGTAGCGCACTGCTGCTGGCCACCCTCGGCATCCGCCGTGGCCACTGGCGACGCTGGCTGCGCATCGCCCTGATCGCCTTCCCGCTGCTGCGGCGCAATCCGCCGCGACGCCCGGACACATCGGCAGACACGACTAAAGATACCCACACAGGGGATTAAGCTGGCCACGATCTTGCTTAGTCACCTGGCTACGTCGCCCACCGGGGCGTCTTTGCCTGGCTAAGGAACTGCGCAGTGTTCAACGGTCATCCGCTTGCTGTTTTCCAACCCTTTATCGATACCGCCACCGGACGCATTGCCGGTGTCGAAGCATTGGCACGCCTGCGCAGCGCTGATGGCCGGCTGCACTCGGCAGGCCCGTTATTCAGTGACCCGAAAACCCCGCCCACTGCCCTGCGCCGCCTCGACCGTGAAGTGCGCGAACAAGCCCTGACGCGCTTTCATGAAGCCCCGCAAGACTGGTTTCTCAGCCTGAATATTTCGCCACGCTGGATCAGCCGACTGCGCCCCGAACAAGCCTTGCCAAGCCTCAAACAGCTGCAACGCAGCGGCATCGACCCCGCACGTATCGTCTTTGAAATCACCGAACTGGGCGGCGCCAGCGCGCGCCTGCCCGGCGTGGTGGAGCGCTATCGAGAGGCTGGCGCACGCATCGCCATCGACGACTTCGGCGCCGGCTACTCGCAGCTAGACCGCGTACTGGCCTTGCAACCGGACATCCTCAAGCTGGACATGCGCCTGTTTCAGCAGGCCGCCCGTGGCGGGCCAAGCAGTGAAGTGGTCAAGGCCCTCGCGCAAATGGCAGAAAAGACCGGTTGCTGGATCATTGCCGAAGGCGTGGAAACCGAAGCGGAGCTGGACTTCGCCCTGGAGTGCGGCGCGCGTTATGTGCAGGGTTATTTGTTTGCCAAACCCGAAGAGGCTTTCTTCAACAGCAACGCCTTCGTCAAACGTTTTGCCCAACTGCGCGACCACTATGTGCAGCAAAAACTCGCCGAGCGCGCACGCCTGATGACCCTGCGCCAGCAGCTGGGCGAACTGATGAACAGCTTCAAGGCCTGGATCGAAGACGGCGCGCAGCCCGATCAACTGCCGCAACCGCACGCCTCACCTTGGCTGCTGCGCATCTTTCAATGCGACCGTAACGGCACCCAGCTGACTGCCAATCTAGAATGGCGCGAACATGCCTGGCACAGCGATGCGCGTTACGTCGGCCATAACTGGTCATGGCGACCGTACTTCTACCAACTACTGGCCGAAGGCTGGGAAGAACGCCGGCTGATTCTCTCCAGCACCTACCGCGACGCCACCACCAACCAGTACTGTCTTACCGCCGGACAATTTATCGACAACGGCAAACGGCTGCTGCTGATCGATATCGACGCTGCAGGGTTTTAACTGCATACGGCCGCACGCCTTGCATCATCGACATAGAACCCCGAAGCTAGCCGGCAAAGCCAGGTAACGGCGAGGATCTACCTTGGATTGGCAAACCCTGCTCAACCGTGAACGACTCGGCAAGCCGACGCACAGCGTCGCCGAACTGGGCCGCACCCCGTTCCACAAAGACCATGACCGCATCATCTTCTCCGGCGCCTTCCGCCGTCTGGGACGCAAGACCCAGGTGCACCCGGTCTCCAGCAATGACCATATCCACACCCGCCTGACTCACTCGCTGGAAGTCAGCTGCGTGGGCCGCTCGCTGGGTATGCGCGTTGGCGAGATGATCCGCGATGCCCTGCCGGACTGGTGCGAGCCGAGCGACCTGGGCATGGTCGTGCAGTCCGCCTGCCTGGCTCACGACATCGGAAATCCGCCTTTCGGCCACTCTGGCGAAGACGCCATTCGCCACTGGTTTCAGCAGGCGGCCGGGCGCGGCTGGCTGGATTCGATGAGCGCGGCCGAGCGCGGCGACTTTCTCAGTTTCGAGGGCAATGCCCAAGGCTTTCGCGTACTCACCCAATTGGAATACCACCAGTTCGACGGCGGCACCCGCCTGACTTACGCGACCCTCGGCACCTACCTCAAGTACCCCTGGACTGCGCGCCATGCCGAAGCCCTGGGCTATAAGAAGCACAAATTCGGCTGCTACCAGAGCGAGCTGCCGCTGCTTGAGCAGATCGCCAGCAAACTCGGCCTACCGCAACTGGAAGAACAGCGCTGGGCGCGCCATCCGCTGGTCTATCTGATGGAGGCGGCCGATGACATCTGCTACGGCCTGATCGACCTGGAAGACGGTCTGGAAATGGAACTGCTTGAATACAGCGAGGTCGAGGCGCTACTGCTCAACCTGGTCGGCGATGACCTGCCGGAAACCTATCGCCAGCTCGGCCCGGACGACTCCAAGCGGCGCAAGCTGGCCATCCTGCGTGGCAAGGCCATTGAGCACCTGACCAATGCCGCCGCTGAAGCCTTTGTCGAGCAGCAGGATGCCCTGCTCGCCGGCACCTTGCAGGGCGACCTGGTTGAGCATATGCACGGCACCGCCAAACGTTGCGTGCAAAGCGCCAAGGACATGGCTCGGCAGAAGATCTTCCAGGACAAGCGCAAGACCCTGCACGAGATCGGCGCCTACACCACCCTGGAAATTCTGCTGAATGCCTTTTGCGGCGCGGCGCTGGAGCAACATGGCGGGCGCACACCGTCCTTCAAGAACCGGCGTATTCTCGACCTGCTGGGCAATAATGCACCCGACCCCAACTGGCCGCTGTACCGCTCATTCCTGCGCATGATCGATTTTATCGCCGGCATGACCGACAGCTACGCTACTGAAATGGCCCGCGAGATGACGGGCCGTTCAAGCCCGGTATAAGCCATGAATAGCCTACTGCGACAAACCTTCAGCTGGCATGCCGGCCCGCCCGCCTGGGGCCCGGCAATGGTCGCCGGTTTTGGCTGCGCGCTGCCGTTGCTGCTCGGGCTGTTCAGCGCTCATCCGGGGTTTCTCTGGGCCTCGGCAGGTGCCTTCCAGGCGGCTCAGGCCAACCCACTGCATCGCCTGGGCATGCTGCGCATGCTGATGCTCTGCGGCCTGGGCGCCTGCAGCGCTGGACTGGGCTTCTGGTCAGCCAGCCATCCCTACGCCAGCTTGCTGGTCTTCGCCGCGTTCGGTTTCCTGCTCGCCTGGTTACAGCGCTTCGGCAGCGAAGCCGGCAAACTAGGCATCGGCCTGGCTATCTGCCTGTGCCTGGGCCAAGGCCAGCAGGGCCTGGGCTCGCTGAACAACCCCTACGCCATCGCCATGCTGTTTATTCTCGGCGGGCTCTGGGTGATGCTGCTGGCCTTTGGCCTGCGCGGCATGCATGGCCTGCGCATGTGGCCGTACATGCCGCGCTTTATCAGCATCTTCAAGGTGCTCAGGCGCCACGCCAAGCGTCTGCCACAACAGAAGTGGCGCCTGCATGCGCTGGGCTGCACCCTGGCGTTCGCCCTCTCCGGGCTTATCGTCAACCTGGCCGAGTTACACCGCGGCTACTGGCTAACGCTAACCGTGGTCACCACCTTGCAGCTGGATTTTCAAGGCAGCCTGGTACGCGCGGTGCAATCGATCCTCGCCAGCCTGGGCGCAGCCGGGCTGCTGATTCTGCTCGGGCACAGCATGCAGAATCCGGCACTGATGGTCGCCACATTACTACCGCTGATCGCCCTTAGCCGTGCCCTGCAGGCCAACCATTACGGCTTATTTGTGCTACAGACCACGGTGTGCTTTGTGTTGCTGGCCGAAAGCCTGGCGCATGACTGGCAACTGCCGCAGGTGCGCCTGTTCAACAGCCTGATCGGCGTAGCCCTGGCCTTGCTGGTGGCGCTACTGGTGTATGGCCTGGAGCGCTGGTTGAAACATCGACACAATCTGCAACAAGCCAAGCACAGCACAGGCCCAACTTAGAGCAGTTGAAGCGCAAAAAAACCTGCATCCGCACAGCGGCAAAGCGCATAAGCCTCCACTATGCTTTGCGCTTGACCAAGGCATACAAGGACATGCGCGGATGCAGCAGACAGTAAAGTCCAGGGAACGCCGTTTTCCGCTCCATATCCATATCAGTGTGCTATTCACCCTACTGCTGCTAGGTTCAGGGGTGGTGCTGGGGTACTTCAATTACCAGCAGACCAGCAACATCATCCTCAGCAGTAGCGACCAGCTGTTCAGCCAGATGCGCAAGGAAGTTCAGGCGGATCTGCGCAATACCTACCAACCGATTCGCTACATGATCAACCTGCTGGCGCGCAACGAGCAGATCAACGGCCGTGATCGCCATGAACGCATGATCATGCTGCCGATTTTCAGCCAAGCGCTGCGCGACAACCCCAAACTGGCGTCGATCTATGTCGGCTATGGCGATGGCAGTTTCTTTATGGTGCGGCCGCTGCGCAGCGAGAAACTTCGGCAGATTTTCTTTGCCCCCGAAAATGCCGAATATCAGGTGTGGAGCATCGACCGCATCAGCGAACAACGCCTGGATTCCGAATACCTGTTCTTCGACGCACAGCTGCAACCGATCAGCCGCCGGCAGAACCTCAAGGAAACCTACGATCCACGTAGACGCCCCTGGTACAACAGCGCATTGCAGAGCCAGGAGCACTTCACTACCGCACCCTACGCCTTCTTCTCCACCGGAGAAATTGGCACCACGATTGCCCGAAAAAGCAGCGAAACCACCGTAGTAGGCGCCGACTTGACCCTCGACGACCTGTCCGCCACCCTCGCCGAACACCGTCTGACGCCCTCCACCGAAGTGGTGCTGTACAGCCCCGATGGCAGTGCGGTGGCCTATCCAGACAGTTCACGCCTGATAGTTCCTGGGGCAACGCTGCAACTGGCACAGGTCAAGGATCTCAGTCCGGTGCTTGCCAACTTTCTCAGCCTCGGGCTCAACGAAGATCGTCAGGGCGCCGTACACCTAAATAAACAGCGCTGGCAAATCTCCTACAGCCAGTTCAGCGAGGGCGGCCCGCAAGGGCTGCGCCTAGCCCTGCTAGCGCCAGAAAGCGAGCTACTGGCCGATGCCTACCGCATCCGTTGGCAGGGCGCAGTACTGACCCTGGGCATCCTGCTGCTATGCATCCCGATTGGCTGGCTGCTCTCCAATATTCTGGTCAAACCGCTGCGCCTGCTGGTGGGCGAAGCCGAGGCCATCCGCAGCTTCAATTTCGATTACCCGGCCAGTGGCCGTTCCTTCGTCAAGGAAGTCGACCAGCTCGCGGTGTCGATGGGGCGGATGAAGGAGACCATCTCCAGCTTCCTCGATATTGCCGCCACGCTCTCGGCAGAAACCCGCTTCGACGCCCTGCTGCGCCGGGTACTGCGCGAAACCGTCGACCTCAGCGAAGCAAGCGGCGGCCTACTCTATCTGCGCGACAGCAGCAGTGGCCGTCTCGAACCGCACGGGCTGTTTATCAATGAGCTGCAGCACAATCTGGAAGAGCATCGCATCCCCAGCTTCGACCCGAATGACCCAGCCCTGCCCAGCTGGCTCGCGCAAACGGCAGCAGGCGGCCCCAGCGTCACCGTGTCGCTCGGCTTCGAGCATGCGCAGGGTTTCCAGAGTTTGCTGCACACCCTCGACAGTCCACGCGCGCACCTGGTCTGCACCGGCTTGCATAACCGCCAGGGCCAGACACTGGGGGTGCTGGTGCTACTGCACCGCGACACCGGTGATGAAGCCGAACTGGCCATGCTGCGCCCCGAACGCATTGCCTATGTCGAAGCTGTTTCCGGCGTGGCGGCGCTGTGCATCGAGAGCCAGCGCCTGCTCGATCAACAGAAGAAGCTGCTCGACGCCTTTATCCAGCTGATCGCCGGCGCCATCGACGCCAAGAGCCCCTACACCGGTGGCCACTGCCAGCGCGTGCCGGAAATCACCCTGATGCTCGCCCGCGCCGCGGCTGCAAGCGAGGATGCCGCGTTCAGCGATTACCAACCCAGTGAAGAAGAATGGGAAGCCCTGCATATCGCCGCCTGGCTGCATGACTGCGGCAAGGTCACCGTACCCGAGTATGTGGTAGATAAAGCCACCAAGCTGGAAACCATTTGCGACCGCATCCATGAAGTGCGCATGCGCTTTGAGGTGCTCAAGCGCGACGCCTGGATCAGTTACTGGGAACATCTCAGCCAGGGCGGCGATGCCGCTAATCTCAGCCAGGCGCGCGATGAACTGCTCGCGACTCTGGATGATGAATTTGCCTTTATCGCCCGCTGCAACCTGGGCGGCGAGGCGATGGCCGAAGCCGATCTGCAGCGCCTGCGCAGCATTGCCGCGCGCACCTGGACGCGCACCCTGGATGATCGACTGGGCGTGTCATGGGAAGAGAACCTGCGCCAGTCGCGGACCCCGGCGCAGCCACTGCCGGTACAGGAAGCGCTGCTCAGTGACAAAGCCGAACACCTGATCGAACGCCCTGAAAACGAGCTGATCGCCGAGGACAATCCTTGGGGCTTCAAGCTGGAAGTGCCGCACTACAAACACAATCGCGGCGAGGTCTATAACCTCAGCATTAGCCGCGGCACCCTGACCAACGAAGAGCGCTTTATCATCAACGGCCATATGGTGCAGACCATCCGCATGCTCAGCCACCTGCCCTTCCCCGCACACCTGACCAGCGTCGCCGAGATTGCTGGCGGACACCATGAAAAGATGGACGGTACCGGCTACCCGAAACGCCTGAAACGCGAGGATATGAGCCTGCCGGCCAGAATGATGGCGATTGCCGATATCTTCGAAGCGCTGACCGCGGTGGATCGCCCCTACAAAAAGGGCAAGCTGCTGTCCGAATCACTCAATATCATGGCCGGCATGTGCAAAGGCGCACACATCGACCCCGAGCTGTTTGGACTGTTCGTGCGGGAAAAGATCTACCTCAGCTACGCCGAACGCTTTCTACGCCGCGAGCAGATTGATCAGGTTGATAACGATGTGCTGCTGGCCAAGGCTGGCCTGAGCGAATAACGAAGACGTACAGAAGGGAAAAGCAACAGGGCATGCGCGATGCATGCCCTGCTCACAAGCTTTAGGCCTGATTGATCGAGTTGTCTGGGTACCAGACGTCGATCAGCGGACTGGCGGTGAAGTCCACCAGCTCGTCACGGCCTTTCAGCCAGGCTTCAACGGCAGCGCGCTGCTCTTCGTTGACCGAGCCACGCTTGGACAGGCATACCAGACCGAAGTCATCGCCGCCGACATAGCCCAGGCCGTTAACGGTCATGGCATCACGCAGGAACTGCTCAAGAAAGCTGTCGATGGCCTCATCGGCCAGGTCTTGCTTGAAGTTCAGGTTCAGCTCAAAACCCAGCTCCTGGAATTCATCCACGCAGAGTTTTTTGCGCAGACGGCGGGAACGGTTAGTAGCCATGGAACAATCCTCAAAAGTGATAACGCGCGGCACTCTAGCAGTTTCGCGGCTTGCGCGCCCGCTTCGAAGACGACAGGTCGCTCGATTGCCCACAGAAAAGCCCGGCCGATGCCATTTACTGCCATTCAGCTGGAACTGTAATGGGGCATAATTGCCAACATATTCTCAATCCGCGATGGAACCTCTTTACATGCCTCGCGTCACCTTTGTCCCTCAGCTGGAGGGGAGTCGCCCATGATCAAAACCCTGCGTCATCTGGCCATCGCTGGCCTACTGCTGCCTGTTTGCCTGCCACTGGCAGCCGCCACGAACGGCTTATCAAACAAGGTTCAGCAATCGCTGAAAGCCAACAAGATCAACAGCCAATCGCTGTCCGTGGTCACCGTGCCGCTCAATGGCCCTGGCAGCAGCACCTTCTTCAATGCCGATATATCCGTAAACCCGGCCTCCACCATGAAGCTGGTCACCACCTACGCAGCGCTTGAACTGCTCGGCCCGACCCACCAGTGGAAAACTGAATTCTTCACCGACGGCCAGCTGAAGAACGGCGTGCTTAACGGCAACTTGTACCTCAAGGGCGGCGGCGACCCCAAGCTGAACATGGAAAAGCTCTGGCTGATGATGCGCGACCTGCGCGCCAACGGCGTGCTACAGGTAACTGGCGACCTGGTGCTCGACCGCAGTCACTTCGTACAGCCACAGTTGCCCAGCTTCAATGACGATGGCGGTGACTCCAACAAACCGTTCTTGGTCACCCCCGACTCGCTGCTGGTCAACCTCAAGGCCCTGCGCTTTATCGCCCGGACCGAGGGCGGCAAGGTGTATATCGCCGCCGAGCCGCCGATTGCCGATATCCGTATCGATAACCGTGTCAAAGCCCTACCGGCAGGCAAATGCCCAAGCTGGCCGGATGTGCGCTACAACCCGGTAACCGAGTTCGACGGCACCACGGTGATTGTCAGCGGCAAACTGGCCGAAGGCTGCAGCTCGCAGACCTACCTGTCACTGCTTGACCACCCGAGCTACGCCGCCGGCGCCATCCGCGCCATCTGGCAGGAGCTGGGCGGCAGCATCATGGGTAAAGATCGCCTCGCCCCAGTGCCGGAGAATGCCCGCCTGCTGGCCCGCGCCTACTCGCCGGACCTGACCGAGATCATCCGCGACATCAACAAATACAGTAACAACACCATGGCCCGGCAGCTGTTCCTCAGCCTTGGCGCGCAGTTTCGCAACTCCGCCGACCAGGACGATAGCAAGGCCGCACAACGGGTCATCCGCAGCTGGCTAGCGCGTAAAGGCATTACCGCGCCGCACCTGGTGATGGAGAACGGTTCTGGGTTATCTCGCGCCGAACGCGTCAGTGCGCGGGAAATGGCAGCGCTGCTGCAAGCGGCCTGGAAGAGCCCTTACGCCGCCGAATTTATGGCTTCGCTACCATTGGTGGCGATGGACGGCACCATGCGCAAACGCCTGCACCGCACGCCGCTGGTGGGCGAGGCGCGAATCAAGACCGGCACGCTGAACAATGTGCGCGCCATCGCCGGCTTCAGCCGCGACAGCAACGGCAACAGCTGGGCCGTGGTCGCCATCCTCAACGACCCACGCCCTTGGGGCGCCTCGTCGATTCTCGATCAGGTGCTGCTGGATCTGTACAAACAGCCCAAACGCTGAGCCTGCCTCGCCGCGCCGGCCTGGCGCGGCATGTTTATTCCATCTCCCCACACAGCTGCGCCGCGCGTAACAACGCGGCGGTCAGGCTGTGACGCTCCCATTCATCAAGCCCGGCAAAGCGCTCGACGAACTCCGGCGGCAGCAGGCTCGGCGCTTGTTGCAGCAACGCACGCCCCGACTCGCTAAGCAGCAACCACTGACGGCGCCGATCCTGGTCATCGCGTTGACGTTGCAGCAGGCCCTTTTCCTCCAACCTGTCGAGCATGCCCGACAGGGTCGCGGCCGTGAGGCTGACACGGCCGCTGAGGTCACTGGCCGTCAGGCGCGGTTCTCCCGCCAGCACCTGCAGAATCATCAATTGCATCGGCGTCAGCCCACCGAAGCGACCGAGACGCTTGGCATGCACTTCACCCGCCTGCTGCAGGCGCCGCAAGGCCTGAAACAGCGGTAGCTCGAAGGCCGAAACAGATGACAAATCTATTTCAGTAGAAACCTTTTTATCAGCCATATACGCCTTTTAATTCGATATAAAACTTTGACATGAAAGCATTATTTTGTTTTCGTGTAAAAGGTTCGGCAGCGCCGAACCACTCCCCAACGGCAATACCGGTAAGGAAAACTATGTGCGGAATAGCTGGAGAACTACGCTTTGATCAACGACCAGCCGACATGGCTGCAGTCGAGCGGATCACCCATCACTTAGCCCCACGCGGCCCAGACGCGCATGGCTTTCACAGCCAAGGGCCACTTGCCCTTGGCCATCGCCGGCTGAAGATCATGGATCTCGCCGAAGCCTCAGGCCAACCGATGATCGACAGCGATCTGGGCCTGTCCATGGTATTCAACGGCGCCATCTACAACTACCCGGAACTGCGTGAAGAGCTGAAAGCCCTGGGCTATCGCTTCTTCTCAGGCGGCGACACAGAAGTGCTGCTCAAGGGCTACCACGCCTGGGGCACCGACCTGCTGCCCAAGCTCAATGGCATGTTCGCCTTCGCCATCTGGGAGCGCGACAGCCAGCAGCTGTTCATCGCCCGCGACCGCCTCGGGGTGAAGCCGCTGTATTTGTCACGCACGGCTGAACGCCTGCGCTTTGCCTCCAGCCTGCCGGCGCTGATGGCCGGTGGCGATATCGGCAAGACCCTCGACCCCGTCGCCCTTAACCACTACCTGAATTTCCACGCGGTGGTGCCCGCGCCGCGCACCCTGCTGGCTGGCGTAGAAAAACTTCTGCCCGCAAGTTGGATGCGCATCGACGCCCAGGGCAACTGCGAGCAGCAGACCTGGTGGAACCTGACATTCGGCCCTCAGCGCGAGGAAATCGCCTTCGGCCTGGAAGAATGGCAAGAGCGCGTACTCGACGGCATGCGCGAGGCGGTATCGATCCGCCAGCGCGCCGCCGTGGATGTCGGCGTGCTGCTTTCCGGCGGCGTCGACTCAAGCATGCTGGTCGGCCTGCTGCGTGAAGCCGGGGTGGAAAACCTCTCGACCTTCTCCATCGGCTTTCAGGATGCCGGCGGCGAGCGCGGCGACGAGTTCCAGTATTCGGATCTGATCGCCGAACGTTTTAATACCCAGCATCACCAACTGCGTATCGGTGAGCACGAGATTCTCGAACAGCTGCCCGCCGCCTTCCGCGCCATGAGCGAGCCGATGGTCAGTCACGACTGCATCGCCTTCTATCTGCTGTCACGCGAGGTGGCCAAGCATTGCAAGGTGGTGCAGAGCGGCCAGGGCGCCGATGAGCTGTTCGCCGGTTACCACTGGTACCCGCAGGTGGACGCCGCCGAGGATGCCTTCAGCGCTTACCGCGCGGCGTTCTTCGACCGCGATTACGACGAGTACGCTGCCTGTGTGCAGCCTGAGTGGTTGACCGGCGACATGGCCGGCGACTTCGTGCGTGAGCATTTTGCCCAGCCCGGCGCCGTGGCCGCAGTGGACAAGGCGCTGCGCCTGGACAGCACGGTGATGCTGGTCGATGACCCGGTCAAACGGGTCGACAACATGACCATGGCCTGGGGGCTTGAGGCGCGCACGCCGTTCCTCGACTACCGCCTGGCCGAGCTCTCGGCGCGTATCCCGGGGCGCTTCAAACTGCCGGATGGCGGCAAGCATGTGCTCAAAGAAGCCGCACGCCAGGTGATCCCCAGCGCCGTGATCGACCGGCCCAAGGGTTACTTCCCGGTGCCCGGCCTCAAGCATCTGGAAGGCGCAACCCTGGGTTGGGTGCGTGACCTGCTGCTCGACCCCAGCCAGGATCGTGGCCTGTTCAACCCGGCCATGCTTGATCGCCTGCTGAGTGACCCGCACGGTCAGCTGACCCCCTTGCGCGGCTCGAAGCTGTGGCAATTGGCAGCGCTGAATCTCTGGTTGAACGAACACAGCCTGTAGAGCGCCGCGGTGGTTGGGCACAGACGCAGCCACCGCAGCATCCGCAACCTGCTCACGGCAAAGGAAAACCGCCAATGCGTGCCACTGCCTTTAATCAACGCCTACTGCGCGGCCAAGCGCCCTCCTATGAGCGCTTGCAAGCGCGCCTGGCCGAGGACCACAACGCCCCGCCCAGCCAACCGCAAGCCGTGCATTGCGGCTGGGGCCGCCTGTTGCTCGGCCACACCTACCCGGACCCCGCCGCCTTGGCCAGCGACCTACTGACCGAGCAGGCCGGCGAGCGTGATATCGCCCTGTATGTCGCCGCTCCGCATCAGGTGTTGGCGCAAGCGCCGCAGCAGCTGTTCCTCGACCCCTCCGACACCCTGCGCCTGTGGTTTACCGACTACCGCCCGGCGCGCCGTGGCTTTCGCGGTTACCGGGTGCGCCGCGCGCAGAATGCCGAGGACTGGCAGGCAATCAACACCCTGTATCAGCTGCGCGGCATGCTGCCGATCGACCCTGAAAAACTCACCCCACGCCACCTGGGCGGACCGGTGTATTGGCTGGCCGAGGATGAAGACAGCGGCGCAGTGATTGGCAGCGTTATGGGCCTCAATCACCACAAGGCCTATCAAGACCCAGATCACGGCAGCAGCCTGTGGTGCCTGGCGGTCGACCCACGCTGCAGCCGGCCTGGCGTCGGCGAAGTGCTGGTGCGCCACCTGGTTGAACACTTTATGAGCCGCGGCCTGAGCCACCTCGACCTGTCCGTGCTGCATGACAACGGCCAGGCCAAAGGGCTTTACGCCAAGCTGGGCTTTCGTGAACTGCAGACGTTCAGCATCAAGCGCAAAAACGGCATCAATGAAGCGCTGTTCATCGGTCCCGGCCCGCATACACCGATGAACCCTTATGCGCGAATCATCGTCGATGAAGCGCTGCGCCGCGGTATCGAAGTGCAGGTCGACGATGCCGACGCTGGCCTGTTCACCTTGAACCATGGCGGACGGCGCATCCGCTGCCGGGAATCACTGAGCGACTTGACCAGCGCCGTGAGCATGACCCTCTGCCAGGACAAGCGCCTGACCCACCGCGCCTTGGCCCGCGCCGGCTTGCACCTGCCAGCCCAGCGCCTGGCCGGCAACGCCGAGGACAACGCCGCATTTCTTGCCGAGCACGGCAGCCTGGTGGTCAAGCCGGTGGATGGCGAACAAGGCCAGGGCGTGGCGGTGGACCTGCGCAGCCCGCTGGACGTGCAGGATGCCATTGAGCGCGCCAGCGCCTTCGACAGCCGCGTCTTGCTGGAAAGCTTTCACCCAGGCTTCGACCTGCGCATTCTGGTGATTGGCTTTGCCGTAGTCGCCGCTGCCATTCGCCGCCCAGCGGAAGTGATCGGCGACGGCCAGCACAGCATCGGCGAGCTGATCGACGCACAGAGCCGTCGCCGGCAGGCTGCGACCGAGGGCGAGAGCCGCATCCCCAAAGACGCCGAAACCCTGCGCACCTTGCATGCCGCCGGCGTCGACTACGACAGCGTGCTATCAGCCGGGCAGCGCCTGGCCGTGCGCAAGACCGCCAATCTGCACACCGGCGGCAGCCTGGAAGACGTCACCGACATCCTCCACCCGGTACTGGCCGATGCCGCAGTAAAAGCCGCCCGCGCTCTGGACATCCCGGTGGTTGGCCTCGACCTGCTAGTGCCCGCCGCTGATCAGCCCAAGTACGTGTTTATCGAAGCCAACGAGCGCGCAGGCCTGGCCAACCACCAGCCGCAACCCACGGCAGAGCGCTTTATCGACCTGCTATTTCCCTTGAGCCAGCCACCCAGCTAACCCATTCCCCAGCCCCTCTCCGGCTGCGGCAGAGGGGCGCAATCGCCGTAGAGGAGACTCCATGCAACAACTCCCAGAGCCCGACCTCGTCTATCTGCAGAAGGTGCTGCTGGAAATGCTCGCCATTCCCAGCCCCACCGGCTTTACCGACACCATCGTGCGTTACGTCGCCGAGCGCCTGGAGGAGATCGGCATTCCCTTCGAGATGACCCGGCGCGGCACCATTCGCGGCACCCTCAAAGGTAAGCAAAGCAGCCCGGATCGCGCGGTCTCGGCGCACCTGGACACCATCGGCGCGATCGTCCGCGAACTGCAGGACAACGGCCGCCTGGGCCTAGCTGCAGTGGGCTGCTGGTCGAGCCGTTTTGCCGAAGGCAGCCGCGTCAGCGTGTTTACCGATCAGGGCGTGATTCGTGGCAGTGTGCTGCCGCTGATGGCCTCAGGGCATGCCTTCAACACCGCAGTAGACCAACTGCCGATCAGCTGGGACCACGTCGAGTTGCGCCTGGACGCTTACTGCAGCACCCGTGCTGACTGTGAGTCGCTGGGTATCTCGGTGGGTGATTTCGTCGCCTTCGATCCGCTGCCGGAGTTCACCGAAAGTGGCCATATCAGCGCACGCCACTTGGATGACAAAGCCGGCGTCGCCGCTCTGCTCACCGCACTCAAGGCCATTAAGGAAAGTGGCATCGAGCCGGAAATCGACTGCCACCCGCTGTTCACTATCACCGAGGAAGTCGGCTCCGGAGCTGCCGCAGCACTGCCCTGGGATGTCAGCGAGTTCGTCGGCATCGACATCGCCCCAGTCGCACCGGGCCAGCAATCGAGCGAGCACACCGTCAGCGTCGCAATGCAGGACTCCGGCGGCCCTTACGACTATCACCTGTCGCGCCAGCTACTGCGCCTGGCCAGCGAAAATGAAATCCCGGTGCGCCGCGACCTGTTTCGCTATTACCACAGCGATGCGCAATCGGCCGTCACTGCTGGCCACGATATCCGTACTGCCCTGCTGGCCTTCGGCTGCGATGCCACCCACGGCTATGAACGCACCCATATCGACAGCCTCAACTCCCTCAGCCGCCTACTCGCCGCCTACCTGCTCAGCCCACCGGTATTTGCCAGTGACGCCCAGCCGGCGCAGGGCTCGCTAGAGCGCTTCAGCCATCAACTGGAGCATGACGCGCAGATGGAAAGTGATACCCGCGTGCCTACTGTCGACAGCCTGTTGCGCCCACGCGATCAGGACGCTTGAAGGGCCGCGCGCATCCGGGCAAAGTGACGGCATGACGCGGGCCTCAATCAGGCCTCTAATAAGAATAATGAGGTCGTTGAATGCCTCGGATATGCCTAGCGGTACTGCTGTTCTGGCTGTGCGGGCCGGCCTGGGCGTTGCTGCCTGCCAACCTGGACAGCGCAGACCTGCGCCTGTCGCTAGGCTCATCCATGGCGTACCTGGAAGACCCGCGAGGCGAGCTGAACGTCGAGCAAGTCGGCGCCCTGGCTGATGAACGCTTTACCCCCGTCTTGGGCGAGCACGCCAACCTCGGCAAGAATGATTCGGTCTGGTGGTTCAAGGTACGGCTGAACAACAGCCTGGCGCAGAACCTGGCCGGCTACCTGGAGGTCAACTACCCCCTACTCGATCACCTGCAGGTATTTCTGACCAGCGCTGATGGCCAGTGGCAGATGCAGGAAAGCGGCGACCGCTATGCCTTCTCCCAGCGCCCGGTACAGGTGCGCAACTTCTGGTTTCCACTTGAACTGACACCTGGTGAAAGCACGCTCCTGATACGGGTAAAGACCACCAGCACAATCTTTATGCCGCTGTTCTTCAGCACCTACCAGGCCAGCGCCGCCGCCCAGGAAAACCTCATGGGTTTCAATGGCGCGTTCTACGGCGTGCTGTTTGCGATGTTCTGCTACAACCTGTTTCTGTTTATCTCACTGCGCGAATCCGCCTACCTCTGGTACCTGGCCTATAACCTCAACGTCGGCCTGCTGGCGGCCTGCTTCGACGGCATGCTGTTCAAGCTGCTACCCGAGCACGTGGTGTTCCAGTCGGTGAGCATCTACATCCTGATGTACTTGCACTGCCTGACGGCCATTCAGTTCAGTCGCCACTTCCTCCACGCGCCACAGTACTTTCCGCGACTGGATACCGGCCTGCGCCTATTAATGCTGGCCTGCGCCGGCTGCCTGTTGTCGGTACCGTTAATCGGCTTCAACGCATGGAATATCCTCGCCAGCGTCACCGTGTCACTGGTATCGCTGACCCTGCTGCTCACCGGCCTGTATATCTGGCGCCGCGGTGTACGTTACGGCTCCTACTACACCCTGGCCTGGGCCATCCTGCTATTCGCCTTTATCCAGGCCACCACCGGCTCACTGGGCGTGGAGGTCTTTGGGGTATTCGGCGCCACGGCCGTGAAGATTGGCGTGACCATCGAGCTGATCACCCTATCCATCGGCCTGGCAGACCGCATCAACCTGCTCAAGGAAGAAGGTTTCCAGTCGCGCCGCGCCGCTGAGCAGGCGGAAATCGAAAACCTGGCCAAGAGCCGCTTTCTGGCCAAGATGAGCCACGAGATTCGCACCCCACTCAACGGCGTGCTGGGCATGCTGCAATTGCTCAAGGAGACCCCGCTGGACCGCAGTCAGCGCTTTTATGTCGACACCATTTCCAGCTCTGGCAGCTCGCTGATGGCGGTTATCAACGACATCCTCGACTACGCGCGCATCGAATCCGGCAAGCTCAGCCTGGAACACATCGAGTACGATCTGGAAGAGCTGATTTCCGACACCCTAAGCCTGTTCACCGGGCAAGCCCTGGACAAGCGCCTGCGCCTCTATGTCAGCCTTGAAAGCGGTGTACCACGCCGTACCCAGGGCGACCCGACGCGGCTCAAGCAGGTACTGATGAACCTGCTCAGCAACGCCCTGAAGTTCACCGCCGAAGGCCACGTGGCACTGAATGTCTGCCGGCGCAATGACTCCCAGGGCAAGCCGCATCTGGTGTTCGCCATCAGCGACAGCGGAATCGGCATCAGTGACCAGGCGCTGACCCAGCTGTTTGAGTCCTTTGCTCAGGGCGACTCCAGCACCACCCGTCGTTACGGCGGCAGCGGCCTAGGCCTGGCGATCAGCAAGGAGCTGGTGGAAATGATGGGCGGCCGCATCGAAGTGCAGAGCACACAGGGCCAGGGCACGCGCTTTGCCTTCGATATTCCGCAAGCAGATGAGATTCTGCCCGCCGACCCGTTGCACGAACTGCTCAAGGGCCGTACCGCGTTGCTCACATCGCTCGACGGCCTCGGCCTGGATGCCTTGAGCCGCCTCCTCGGGCGCTGGGGCATGCGCACCGAACGCTGCCAGAATCCGGAAACCCTGCTCGGCTACCTGGAGGATTTTGCCGCCCCACCGCTGCTGGTACTGATGGCGCCCTGGCCGGGCAGCATCCAGCACTGGCTGGAGTCGCTACGTCCACTGCTGCAGCCCGGACAACGTGTGCTGCTGCTCTGCGCACCGGAACAATGCCAGCAACTGCCCAACTCCGCCGGCCTGCGCCTGCTCGGCCTACCCCAACCGGTGGCGATCAACGCTTTGCGCAGCGCCCTACTCGAACTGTACGAAGAACCGCGTATCGTGGAAATCAAAACACAACCGAAAACCCATACCGACACTGGTAGCACGCCCTGCATCCTGGTGGCTGAAGACAACCCGGTGAATCAGCTCGTCGTCCAAGGCTTTCTGAAAAAGCGCGGCTACAACGTTCGCCTGGTGACCAATGGCCTGGCCGCGCTCAATGAATACCAACGCGACCCGAATGCTACGCAACTGATCCTGATGGACTGCGAAATGCCAGAGATGGATGGCTTCGAAGCCACCCGACAGATTCGCCGCCTGGAACGCCAGCACAACCTGCCGGCCGTGCCGATCATCGCCCTGACCGCACATATCCTCGATGAGCACCGCCAGCATGGGGTCGAGTCTGGAATGAATGACTTCCTCGGCAAACCGCTGGACAGCGCCAAGCTGTACAGCACCCTGGAAGCCTATCTGCAGCCGGCCGAACCGCCCGCGCAGTAACGGCACGGCAAATATGGTCAGCCAGGGCTGCGCGCGTTAGCATCCGCGCTGCGCTCTGGAGGCCTTAACGTGCTGATCCCCTACACCCTGCTTGAAGCTGACACCCTGACCCGACTGATCGAAGACTTCGTCACCCGCGATGGCACCGACAATGGCGACGAAACTCCACTGGATACGCGTATTGAACGGGTGCGCCATGCTTTGAGCAAAGGCCAGGCGGTAATTGTCTTCGATGCGGAAAGCCAGCAATGCCAGCTGGCGCTCAAACGCGATGTGCCGAAAGAGTGGCTGGATGCGCTGGAGGAGCTGGAGGACTAAGGCCTGCTAGC
>JAHJXZ010000083.1 GCA_018827205.1 Gammaproteobacteria bacterium
ACGTCCAGCGACACCCCTTCGATGCTTTTAAACATAAGCTCAAGTTATCCAATGCATGTACTGACAGTAGGTTTACCAGGCTTTCTGTTAGCCGGATGATCAAGCCAGCACTGTCGCATAAATCTTTTATATGGAATACCGGCTGCCATGAAACGCCCAAACATCCTCTTCATCATGGCCGATCAGATGGCCGCGCCGATTCTGCCGCTGCACGATGCCAGCTCACCAATCCAGATGCCCAACCTGATGCGCCTGGCTAAGGATGCCGTGGTATTCGATGCGGCCTATTGCAACAGTCCACTCTGCGCGCCGTCGCGTTTCACCCTGGTCAGCGGCCAGCTGCCCTCTAAAATCGGCGCCTACGATAACGCCGCCGACTTCCCCGCAGATGTGCCGACCTACGCCCATTACCTGCGCCGCCTGGGCTACCGCACAGCGCTGTCGGGCAAGATGCATTTCTGCGGCCCAGACCAGCTGCATGGCTATGAAGAACGCCTGACCAGCGATATCTACCCCGCCGATTACGGCTGGGCGGTGAACTGGGACGAGCCAGACGTACGCGCCAGCTGGTACCACAACATGTCCTCGGTATTGCAGGCTGGGCCGTGCGTGCGCACTAACCAGCTGGATTTCGATGAGGAGGTGGTATTCAAGGCCCAGCAGTACCTCTATGACCACGTGCGCAACGCCGGTGAGCAGCCCTTTTGCCTGACCGTATCGATGACCCACCCGCATGACCCCTACACCATTCCGGCCGAATTCTGGGACCTCTACCGCGATGAGGACATCCCACTGCCGCGCCAGCACATCGATCAGGCCGAGCAGGACCCGCACTCGCAGCGCCTGATGAAAGTCATCGACCTATGGGACAAGCCGCTGCCTGCGCAGAAGATCAAGGACGCACGGCGCGCCTACTTCGGCGCCTGCAGTTATATCGACAGCAACATTGGCAAGCTGCTGAAAACCCTGGAAGCCTGCAACCTGAGCGACAACACCATCATCGTGTTCTCCGGTGATCACGGTGACATGCTTGGCGAGCGCGGCCTCTGGTACAAGATGCACTGGTTTGAAATGGCCGCCCGCGTGCCCCTGCTGGTGCATGCGCCCAAGCAATTTGCTGCGCACCGGGTGAGCCAGAACGTCTCGACCATGGACCTGCTGCCCACCTTGGTAGAGCTGGCTGGCGGCACGCTGGAAGCCGACCTGCCGCTGGATGGCCGCTCACTTGTGGCCCACCTCGAAGGCCGCCAGGGCCACGATGAAGTGATTGGCGAATATATGGCCGAAGGCAGTAACAGCCCACTGATGATGATTCGCCAAGGCGAGTGGAAATTTATCTACTCGCAGCAGGACCCCCTGCTGCTGTTCAACCTGCGCCACGACCCGCAGGAGCGCGAAAACCTCGCCGAATCCGCCGAGCATCAGCGCCTGTTGGCCGACTTTATCAACCAAGCACAGGCACGCTGGGATATGCCGGCGATTCATCAAGCCACCCTGGCCAGCCAGCGCCGCCGTCGTTTCGTCGCCAGCGCCCTCACCCACGGTGCCCTGACCAACTGGGACCATCAACCGATGGTCGACGCCAGCCAGCAGTACATGCGCAACCACATTGATCTCGACGACCTCGAACGTCGCGCCCGTTTCCCGCAACCCTGATTGCAAGCCACTGCCGCGTTGATCCATAACTAATAATTCAAGGGGACATTGCCATGCACACACTTCGCACAGCACTTATCGGCGGCCTGTTACTGACCGCCAGTAGCTACAGCCTCGCCGAAGACGCCAGTTGCGCCACGGTCAAACTGGGTGATCCGGGTTGGAGTGATATTGCCGTGACCAACGGCATCGCCAGCGTCCTGCTCGACGGTCTGGGCTACAAGGCGCAAATCCAGACCCTGGCCGTGCCGATCATCTTCGCCGGGCTGCAGAAAGGTCAGGTGGATGTATTTCTCGGCAACTGGATGCCGGCGCAACAAAGCAACTACGACAAGTTCGTCAGCACAGGCGAAGTCGAACAACTGGTGGAAAACCTCAGCGGCACCGAGTACACCCTGGCCGTGCCCACTTACGCCTATGAGGCAGGGGTGAAGACTTTTGCCGACTTGAATAAGCATGCCGACAAGTTCGATCAAAAGATCTACGGCATTGGTTCTGGCGCACCGGCCAACGTGTCAATCCAGAAGATGATTGCTGCGAACGAATTCGACCTCAAGGACTGGAACCTGGTCGAATCCAGCGAACAGGCCATGCTGGTGCAGGTTGGCCGCGCGGTGAAACGCGAGCAGTTTGTGGTGTTCCTCGGTTGGACCCCACACCCGATGAACGTGCAATACGACATGCGCTACCTCAAGGGCGGCGAGAAGTACTTCGGTGCCAGCGGCAGCGTCAACACCCTGGCCCGCAAAGGCTATGCCGCGCAGTGCCCGAATGTCGGCACGTTGCTGAGCAACCTGAAATTCACCCAGGAGATGGAAAACGCCATTATGGATAAGGTGCTGAGCAAGCAGGCCAGCAACGACGAGGCGATCAAGGCCTGGTTGCAGGCCAATCCTGCGGTTGTCGCCGGCTGGCTCAAGGGCGTTACCAGCCTCACTGGCGGTGACGGCCTTGCGGCGGTAAACGCCAAGCTTTAGACCTGCCGGGTTGACTCCATAAAGTAGACGGGCCGCTGCACTGCAGCGGTTTTGTCCATCGCCTGCACAAGAAATCGACTCATGCCGCGACCCCGCCTCCAGAGCTTGCTGCCCTTTCTGCGCTGGCTGCCCAACTGCAGCAAACGCAGCCTGGGTAAAGACCTGCTGGTGGGTTTGAACGGCGCCATCCTGGCGCTGCCGCAATCCATCGCTTACGCCCTGATTGCCGGGCTGCCACCACAATATGGTCTGTACGCAGCCATCGTACCGGTGCTGGTCGCCTGTCTCTGGGGGTCGTCCAGCTACCTGATTTGCGGACCAACCGCAGCGATCTCCATTGTGCTATTCAGCAGCATCAGTCCGATGGCAACACCAGCAAGCGACGATTTTATTGCCCTGATTCTGCTGCTGACCCTGCTGGCCGGCATTTGCCAATGGCTGCTCGGCCTGCTGCGCTTCGGCGCGCTGGTGAATTTTGTCTCGCATTCGGTGGTGCTGGGTTTCACCCTCGGCGCCGCCCTGGTAATCGGCATCGGCCAGATGCCCAACCTGCTCGGTTTGACTGTCACAAGCCAGACCACAGCACTGATGAGCCTACTCAGGCTCGGTGAACACCTGGCCGAGAGTGACTGGCGCAGCCTGGCCATCGCGCTATTCACCCTGGCCATCAGCCTGCTGAGCAAACGGCTATCGCCGCGGCTGCCGGCGCTACTCATCGGGATTGTCGCTGCCAGCCTGCTGGTCATGGCCTGGCCTGAGCAGTTCGGTTCAGTGGCCTTGGTTAGCCGCTTTGAAGGCCGCCTCCCCCCCTTCGCCCTGCTCGACTTAAACCTGACAACTGTGTTGCAACTGCTGCCCGCAGCGGTGGCCTGTGGCTTGCTCGGTCTGGTCACCAGCCTGTCGATTGCCCGTGCGCTGGCGGAGAAATCTCAGCAGCTGTTTGATGCCAACCAGGAGGTTCGTGCTCAGGGCCTGTCGAACATCGTCGGGCCCTGGTTCGGTGGGTCGTTATCGGCAGGCTCGTTCACCCGTTCGGCACTCAATCAGCAAGCCGGGGCTTGCTCGCCCATGGCCGGGGTGTTCTCTGCTCTTTTAGTAGCGTTGTTTGCACTGTTTGGCAGCCGTTTGTTCGCCTACGTACCCATCCCCGCCATGGCCGCCAGCATCTTGCTGATCTGCTGGGGGCTGCTCGACATGACTGCTGTAAAAGCGCTGAAGCGGGTGAGCCGAAGTGAATTTCTGGTCATGCTGCTGACCGTGCTGGCGACTCTGCTACTGGAGTTGCAGAGCGCTATCTACGCGGGCGTACTGGCCTCGCTGATCGTCTACCTCAAGCGCACCTCGCAGCCACGCGTGCGTCAATGGCAGGAGGGTGAAACCGACTGGCTGTGCATTGAAGGGTCGATTTTTTTTGGCGCCTGTCCTTACCTGCAACAGCTGCTGCAACGCAGCTCAGCGCGCCGGGTGATGATAGATGCGCGGCACATCAACTTTATCGATTATGCCGGGGTCAGCATGCTGCACCAGGAAGCCCGCCGCCTGCAGACCCAGCAGCGCAATCTGGTGCTGCATCACGCGCGGCCGCACGTCATCAGCGAGATTGAAAAACTTGAGGGCCGCGAGCGCTGCCCGGTGCAGTTCGCTTAAACAATCAACAGCCAATCACGCCGTTCCAACCAACCGCATCTAACGCAACCTACTTCACCATTAAGACGAAAATCGAATATCAATAGCATTAAAAGTTACTTTTTATGAATAAAAAATCTGTGCAGTATCCCCTCCCACATTCTGGCCAACAGGTCAGGCTTCAATTGCGCGCCTTGATAGCGGCGCTGTGACGAGGAACGTCTGCATCATGCTCAAGAAAATCCTGCTGGCCAGCGCCATTACCTCAAGTCTGCTGAGCAGTGCCGCTGCACTGGCCGACGACGCGCCGATTCTGAATGCCTCCTACGACATCGCCCGTGAGCTGTTTGCCGAGATCAACCCAAAATTCGTTGCCCACTGGAAAGAGCAAACCGGCAAAGAACTGAAGATCGACCAGTCGTTCGCCGGCTCCTCGCGCCAGGCTCAGGACATCATCCAGGGCAAGAAGGTTGATACCGTAACCTTCAACCAGGTTACCGACGTGGACATCCTGGCCAAACGCGGTCTGCTGCGAGAAGACTGGGCCAAGCAGTTCCCTAACAACAGCTCGCCGTACTACAGCACCACGGCGTTTCTGGTGCGTAAAGGCAACCCGAAGAACATCAAGGATTGGAACGACCTGGCCCGTGATGACGTGAAGCTGGTATTCCCTAACCCGAAAACCTCCGGTAACGCACGCTACAGCTACCTGGGCGCCTGGCTGTATGCCAACGAGCAGTTCAAAGGCGACGAAAGCCAGATCAAAACCTTTGTCGGCAAGGTGCTGCGTAACGTTGAAAACTTCCCTACCGGTGGCCGTGCCGCCACCGTGGCGTTCGCCCAGAATGGCCAAGGTGATGTGCTGCTGACCTTTGAATCGGAAGTGGTCAACATCGCCAATGGTGAAGAATTCAAATCCGGCGAATACGAAATTGTCGTACCGCCGGTTAGCGTGCTGGCCGAATTCCCGGTGGCGCTGGTCGACAAAGTGGTCGATCAGAAAGGCACCCGCGAGGCGTCCAAAGCCTACCTGGACTTCCAGTACAGCAAAGACATCCAGCAACTGCTGACCTCCTACAACTACCGTGTGCACAACCCGGAAGTAGTGGCGGCCACCGCAGCGCAGTTCCCGCAAATTCGCCTGATCAACCCAACCGAAGTACTCGGCACCTGGGATGAGATCACTGCCAAGCACTTCGATGCCGATGGTATCCTTGACCAACTGTTGGCCGAGGGTCGCTAAGCGCCACCGGTTTACGTAACAAACAGGCCGCCGTCTTTACGGCGGCTTGTGCTTTCAGGGATTTATGTGTGCCTAAGACACCCCGCTTTTTTCTGCAAAACCCGCTGCTGCCGGGCTTCGGTCTGAGTTTTGGCTTCAGCACTTTTTACATTTCACTGATCATCCTGTTCCCGCTGTCGGCTCTGTTGCTGTATGTCAGCGACATGAGCTGGGCGCAGTACTGGCGAGCGATCAGTGACCCACGCGTGGTGCAGAGCTACAAGGTGACCATCAGTGGTGCGTTCTACGCCACCATCGCCACCGTGCTGATCGGCCTGCTGTTGGCGTGGATCATCACCCGCTACGACTTCCCTGGGCGTCGCCTGGTGGATGCATTGATCGACCTGCCTTTCGCCCTGCCCACCTCGGTGGCCGGGCTGACGCTGGCCACCCTACTCGCGCCCGGTGGCTGGCTGGGACAATGGCTCGCGCCCATGGGCATCAAGCTGGCCTATGCCTACCCAGGCATCCTGATTGCAATGGTGTTTACCAGCCTGCCGTTTGTGGTGCGTACCGTACAACCGGTGCTACAGGACCTTGGCCGAGACTACGAGGAAGCTGCCAGCACCCTGGGCGCCAATCGTCTGCAGACATTCTTCTATGTAGTGCTGCCAACCCTGATTCCGGCGCTGGTCACCGGGGCCTCGCAATCGTTTATCCGCAGCCTCGGTGAGTTCGGTGCGGTGATCATGATTGCCGGCAATATCCCGTTCAAAACTGAAGTCTCCTCGCTGATGATTTTCGTGCGTCTGCAAGAGTTCAACTACCCAGCGGCTGCGGCAATTGCTTCGGTCATTCTGCTGGCCTCACTGGTGCTGCTGTTCAGTCTGCAAGTGCTACAAGGCCGCCTGTTCAAATGGCAACGGCAAGGCAAATGAAAAAACCTCAACACTGGCACCAATGGCTGTTGATCGGCCTGGGCCTAAGCCTGGTAACACTGGTTCTGCTGGTCCCGCTGGCGCTGATTTTTAGCAAAGCCTTCTCGGGCGGTCTGGCGTTGCTATGGGGCAACCTCGGCGAGGACTACATGCTCCACGCCATTGGCCTGACGCTGCTGGTGGCGGCACTGACGGTGCCGATCAATATGCTGTTCGGCATCCTGCTGGCCTGGTGCGTGACCCACTACGACTTTCGTGGACGCAAGCTACTGACCACGTTGATCGACATTCCCTACGCGGTATCACCGGTAGTGGCTGGGCTCTGCTACCTGGTAGTGTATGGGCTGGAACACGCGCTGGGTCGCTGGTTTTACGATAACGGTATGCAGCTGATGTTTGCCTGGCCGGGCATCGTCATGGTCACGGTGTTTGTCACCGCGCCTTATGTGGCGCGCATCCTGATTCCGGTGATGCAGGCCCAGGGCCAGGATGAAGAAACCGCCGCCTTGTGCTTGGGTGCCAACGGCTGGCAGATCTTCCGCCATATCACTCTGCCGAAAATCAAATGGGCACTGCTGTATGGCGTGGTGGTGACCAATGCCCGCGCCGTCGGTGAGTTTGGTGCGGTGTCGGTGGTGTCCGGCACCATCATCAACCAGACCCTGACCCTGCCCTTGCTGGTCGATCAGCTGAACAACGACTACAAACCTGCCGCCGCCTTTACCGCTGCAGCGTTGCTGGCTTGCATGGCACTGCTGACCTTGCTGCTGAAAACCTTTATGGAATGGCGCCAGCGCACGCTGATGCAACGCTCTGAGGCGGTTTAAGCGTTTTACTCACCGCAACAGCAGCATCTGTAACGTCAGACGCTGCCATCGCACGAGCACAGTTAGATTTGAACGCCATGCAGGGCCGCTAGTGCGCGGCCCTGCAACAGACGCTGCGAAGCAGCCGTCAGCGCTGCGCGTTTTACTCTTCGCTGATGATGAGTTCAACGCGGCGATTCATCTGCCGACCCGAGGCCGATTCATTACCGGCAACCGGCATGCTCTCGCCCTTACCTGAAGCACTCAAACGGCTTGGCGTAACACCTTGAATGGTTAGGTAACTCATCACCGAAGTGGCACGACGCTGGGACAAGCTCAGGTTGTTTTCCTCGCTGCCAACGCTGTCGGTATGCCCTTCAATCATCACGCGACGCTCAGGGTTCTGCTTAAGAAAAATCGCCAGCTTGCCCAGGTTATTCGCCGTGCCCGCACGCAACTCGGAGCGCCCTGTGGCAAACAACACATCACCCAAGGTCATCACCAAGCCACGCTCGGTTTGCTTGGCATTGAGCTCATCAAGCTGGCGCTGCAACTGATCGGCCTCTTGGGTGCGTGAGTCTAAGCGCGCGCCTGCGCGCTGTTCGCTGAGTACCTTGCGCTGATCTTCATAGAATCGCGCTTGCGCCAAGGCACTGGCAATTTCTACCCGGCGGTCTGCCATCACCACCAAATGCTGGCCCAATGCCTGTTCTTCAGGCTGGTCCTTACGCGGTTGCTCGGCGTTGATCACCGCTTGCTCGGCCGCTTTGAGCGCAACCGGTGCACGCGTATTCAGTTGTGGATCGGCTTGCAGCTGCGTGAGCTTGTTGCGCACGTCGGCGGCGCCTTGCGGCATGCTAGGTGGCGAGGCACAACCGGCCACAGTGAGGCTGATCGCAGCGGCCAGCAGCAAGTACTTAACGTGATGGGCAGTGTTCATTGTGGTGCTCCTGTGTTGCGCTGCATTTCCTGTTTCAGGCTGTTGGTGCTTTTGCGCATTTCGTCATTGACCACCTTGGCCTTGGTCGCCTGTGACTTGGCCAGGGCCAGCTCGGCTTCAACCCGTGACTGATCCGCCAGGCGCTCTGCCAGCAGCATCTCTTCACGCTGCACCGCGGCATTGGCGGCAGTGAGCTTCTCCCGCGCGACGCCCAATTCCGGCGAGGCATAGTCGGCCACACGTGCCTGCTCGGCATTGCTGATCGCCGACTCGGCGGCTTGTAACGCCTGGCTCGGCGGCAGTGGCGGTGAGGCGCAGGCGCTGAGCATCAGCAACCCGGCGCAAAGGCCGGCAAAACGCAACGCAGCCATGCCATCGACAATGGATGAAGTCCTGTTCATAGGAATGTCCTCAAAAACAATTACGGATGAGCACGGCGCAGCGTTCGCCGCGTACGCGCCCAGGTGGGCTAGGCCACTGCGCTCTATCAGCGCGGCAGACAGCATTCTCGGGTGTTGGGGTCAGGGCCTATGGCATGGCGCTCTGCGCCAGGCTCATGGCAATCAGCAGGCTGCACACGGCGAGGACGGCATAGGAAATGGCAAACGCCAGCAAGAGCGGGCGGTAATGGATTTTCATCACGTATCTCCGACGATTCATGCACAGGCAAGTAGAGGCTGAACTCCGGCTTGCAACGCTGCACTCGCCCCACAGTTGCAGCTCGCCGGGAGCGACAATCGCATCTCGGCGAATGCCTGTCGGTACGCTGGCGCGCATAGCCGCATTCCTCAAACCTGCGTACGCCGGCGCACAGACACGCCCGTGAGCGGCGCCTAAGCTGGCGTCTCAACCGTCGACGACGGTTCAGGATCAGGATCAGGAGCAGCACGATGGACCTCTACCGTCACCACGTATGAGGCTTCTTTACCCAGCGCAGCACCGCCGAACAGGCGTTGGCCCAGTTGATTCAGCGCGGCATGCACAGCGAACAACTGCAGATAGTCGCCGGCAACGCGGATGCTCCTCCCGCCCCTGCACCTCAGGCGAAAAGCAGCAAGGTGCTCAGGGACATGCTGATCGACATCAGCATCGGTGCCGGGATTGGTATCGGCATCGGTGCCTTGATCGAGGTCGCTCTGCTGGTCAGCAATGTCAGCCTGCTCAGCGCCAGCCCAGTGCTGGCGCCACTCGCGCTGATAGGCATGGGAGCGTTTATCGGCGGTTTTCTCGGCAGCGTAATTGGCGCCTCAGCGGCCCCAGGCCAGCATCGAGGGCGCTTTGCCAAGTTGGTGAACAACGCCATTACCCACAGTGATGTGGTGCTGGTGGCACAGACTCACAACGAGCAGGAAACCAGCATGGCCCGTGAGGTGATCAAGGCCACAGCAGGCTTGGTCAAGGACATCAACATGGCCACTGCCTAGAGCCGCAGACACAGACGCAGCGTTGAACTCAGGCCCTACTCAGTCAGGGTCAGCAGAATATCGGCATACCAGGTGCAATTGAGCCCCAAAGCCTCGTCCACCTCGATATCCCGACTGCCCAGATCGAGCCGCGCCGAATGCACGCCCAGCAGCACCCAAGGCAATTCATCCGCGTCACTGTTCGGTATGCGCATGACCACCGGCGCGCCACTGGTGCCGCGGTGCGTACGCGCATCGGTGAGAAAGTAACCCTGGCCCTGAAAACGCAGGCCGAATGACGACGCCACCACGGCATGCCGCACCACCGCGATATGGTGCAGGGTGTCGTGAAACCCCAGAGGGAAGCCCACCACCAGCAACGAGGTGCCAACTTCCACCGGGGTTTGCGGCTGCAGCAGGTGCTCCGGGGTAAAGGCGTGATAGACCATGCTCTTAGGCAGCGCTGCGCGTTCAATTTCCAGCACGGCCACATCGACCTCACCGGCGCCATCGCAGCCCTGCCGCCAGAGGCTCTGGCCGTCACGATAGAGCGGCATGGAGAAGCCGGTGGTCTGCGCCACATTGTGCAGATCGGTGTGCACTTCGATCTCGACCCGATCAGGAAAGTGCTGGCTCGGCTCATCGAACATCACATGCCGACTGCTCACTAGAAACAGGCGCTCATCACGGGCGAAGTAAAAGCCGCTGGCATTGGTCAGCAACTGCTCACCGGCATACGTACAGACACGTGCCGCAGTCAGCAGCACAGGTTCGATCATCGACATTGCGGCATATCCTTGAGGTGGCGAAAGGCGTCCAGAACAGGCCCATGTGACCCTAACAAGCCGTTGAGAAACTACCTGCGTTGGCAATCCTGCGTTAAAAACAGGCTCGGCAAGCCGCTTGCGGCTAATGCGCTTCAGTGCGACCCGAAGGGCAAGTGAAACGAGTCATGCTCATTTACAGCTCGCAAACTCCGCTTCCTCGCATGTTTTTGCCTTGTTTTGCCTGCCTCGCATACGTTTCTCAACGGGCCTGCGAAGTAGAGCAATTGCCACGCCACATCAGCTGCGGCGCGGCAATCAGACTAGCGGCGAAGCGATAGGGCGTCGGTACGCCAGCCCGCATAAGCGCTGTAACGCACCGACTGGTTGTCGCCAGCCATGACAAGCTGATCTGAGCACAATTCCGTTCTGACCGTATAACCGGCCCAGACCGGCAACCTCAGGAGCACCGTACATGAGCAGACCTCTTGCTGAAATCATCCAGAAAAACTGGCGCAAACTGGCCGGCTTGGCCCTGATCGTTTGGGACGAGCTGACCCTGGATGAACTGATCAAATCCGAAGGCGATGCGCAGAAACTGACCAATCTGGTGCAGCAGCGCTATGACATGCCCCGCGAGGACGCCAGCAAACAGGTCATGAGTTTCTTCGAAAGGCACCGCACCAGTTAACTGCACACGAACGCCGCCAGACGCAGGTCTTACTTCAAGCGGTAGCGCGCCAGCTCAGCCGGCGTCAGCACACGCATGCGCGACGGTTCAGTGCTGTTGATTACGTCAAGCAGCGCCGAGGGAATCTGCATTTCATTGAAATAAGCAGCCTGAGAGGCCCGACTCGCCCCTAAGGCGGATGTCGAATGTACCGAATCACTGCCCGCATAATACGGCCGGTGAATACCCACATAACCGCGTACAGTTTTAGCGTGCCCGGCCGCCAGCAGGTACACACAACTACCCTGGCACACCCCGGTGGACGGCACCAGAGCATCGAAGCCGGTTTCACGCAGCAAGCGCCCAATGCGGATGGCCTCGGATACGCTGCCGCCAATGCTGTCGAGCATGACGATCTTCTTCGCATACTTGCCGGGGTTGGCTTTGATGCCCTTGAGCAGCAGCTCGTAATCGCCAGGCGTAATATCCTCGGAGACCTTGGCCACGAGAATCAGCCCGAGGCTTTTGTGCTGCCCAGCCTGCACCTCGACCTTGGCCAACGCAGCGCTCGAACACAGTACTGCTACGCAGATAATCACAAACTGAAACACAGTACGGCTCATAAACCCGGTAAATCCTTAAGCGATGCGGTCAACGAATGGGCGAAGATACCTGTTGCCGGGCAATCGCGCATAATTTGCAGCGTTTGCCGCATGCTTCGACACCCTGGCCTGCCCTACCCGTAAGCAACGCCGCTACCACCCGCTCAAGTGAGAATTCCCGTGGCTCCGATGTTCGAAATCCAGCAGCGCACTCCTGAAACCTACCGCCAGCAAACCCGCCGCAGCACCCTGACCATCGCGGCAATCTTTGTCGCCCTGGCCATGCTGCTATCGAGCAGCGCCGTACTGCTGTTCGGCACCCCAGGCGGCGACAACTTTCGCTGGAACCTCGGTGGGGTTATCGCTGCATTAATGCTCACCGTAGCTCTGGTGCGCGTGCTGCTGTGGCCACAGCCTTTTATGGCCGCCGCCGTATACGGCTGGCGCCTGAAACGCAGCCTGATGCGCATCACCAATCTGATGCACCACGTCAAAGCCGGCGTCGCCGCCCGCGACCCAGCTGCCATGCAGCTGCTGCGCTTCTACCACCTGGGCCTGACCCAGATGCACCAGCTGGACGGCAACACCAGCTCCCTCAGTGAAGTGGTGGCGGAAATTAATCAGCACAAGGAGCGCATGGAGGAGCTGGGCATGGATACCGATCAACCTCGACTGAACCCCGACTGGATCGATGCCGTCAGGAAAATCACGCCGCTACCCGGTTAACCATTGCCACCACTGATACGCGTTGGCCACTACGCATTTTTATGGCGTACTAGCCCGCTCAAGTAGATGAACCCTACCTGATCACCAACCGATTTGATTCACCCCAGTCATTTATCTCAAGCATCTGCAGGTAGTTCACATGCGCGCCCATCGCGTCTATCAGCACCTGATGACCTTGCTGCTGCTCAGCATGGTCTGGCTGGCGCTGCCAGCCTGGTCGGCTGAAGACGTATTGGACGTCACCGCGATGCCGGACGGCCCACTGTCGCTCACCGCGTTTGTTGCGCTGCTAGAAGACCCTGAAGGCAGCCTGACGCGGGCAGAGGTCCAAACACCGACGCAGGCTGCACGCTTCAAGACTGACTTACCGGCCAGCAGCTCCCTGGCACTCGGGTTTACTCGCTCGGCTACTGGCTACTCCTGACCCTGCGCAACAGCAGCGCAGCGCCAGTTGAACGCATGCTGGTAGTCGATAACCCGCGAATCTCGCATATTCAGGCGCACGTGCCCGACGCTCATGGTGACTACCGGATCATCAGCACGGGCAGCGACACCGCCACCCCGCGGGTCTATCCCAACCGCAACTTCGTCTTCCCTCTCACCTTGCCGCCTGCCAGCGAGCAAGTGCTGTACCTGCGTATAGAGTCGAGCATCGGCTTACTGATTCCGCTGCAGCTTTGGTCGCCGTCAGCTTTCCACGCGCATGAGCGTAACGACTATCTGGCCCAGGCCTGGTACTTCGGCATTGCCAGCGCCATGATCCTGTTCAACCTGATGCTGTTCTTCGCCCTGCGCGACCGTATTTACCTGCTCTAGGTAGCCTTTGTCAGCAGCTTGGCCTGCACATTGGCGATCAAGAACGGTCTGGTCGGTGAGCTGTTTTCGGGCGGAACAATGCTTGATTCAAATATCGCCTACTACTGCGGCGCATCGCTGACGGTGAGCGCACTGATGCTGTTCATGCGGCGCATGCTGCATACCGCTCAGCTCATGCCGCGCGTGGATCGCCTGCTGCAAGGGCTGATCGTTCTGTTCCTGCTCACCCCAGTGGCCTTCGCTCTGGCCCTGCCCATGCTGGCCCGCGGGGCAGTCATGCTGTACCTGGGCAACGTGCTGATAGTGCTGGTAGTCGTGGTGGCCTGCGCCCTCAAGCGCCAGCGCAGCGCCTACTTCTTCCTGGCTGCTTTTGCTTTGCTGATGCTCGGCGGTGCGACAACCACACTAAGAGCGATGGGTATCGTCCCCACTAACGCCTTTACAGTGGATGCCATCCAGTTGGGTTCAGCACTGGAAATGCTCCTGCTGGCTTTTGCCCTGGCCGACCGTTTCAATGTGATGCGCCGTGAAAAAGCCAAGGTTCAGGCCGAATTACTGCAGGCGCAACAACAGCTGGTGGATACCCTGCAAAGCTCCGAACGCAAGCTTGAACAGCGCGTAGCGCAGCGTACCGATGAACTGCAACTGCTCAATAGCAAGCTTGAAGCCCTGAGCCTGACCGATAGCCTGACTGGCATCGCCAACCGCCGTCACTTCGACAGCATCCTGCAGCAGGAATGGCAGCGCGCCCAACGCCTGAACCATCCCCTGGCACTGGCCATACTCGATGTCGATTGGTTCAAGCCGTACAACGATCACTACGGCCATCCCGCCGGCGATGTCTGCCTGCGGCAGATCGCGCAAGCACTTGCCGCCACGGTATGCCGTTCCAGCGATCTAGTGGCGCGCTATGGCGGTGAAGAATTTGTCTTTATCACACCGATGACCAATGCCACTGGTGCACTGGATATTGCAGAGAGGGTCGTAGAAGCAGTGGCCGCTCTGGAGCTACCACACGCCCGCTCACCCATAGGCCAAGTAACCGTAAGTATCGGTGTGGTATCGATCCCCCTAACGCTGAGAGTAGCGCTGAAGTGCTGCTGCAGCGTGCGGATGCCGCGCTCTACCAGGCCAAAACCCAGGGCCGCAATCGAGCAGAACTGGCGGCGGATAACGCGCGCTCACGCGAAGATCAAGACCCAAAGTGCTGCCCTGTGATTCAACGCCGCGCGTCGTATTTAGCGACTGCGGGTAATGAATAAGCCCAGGCTCTGCGGTGATTGCTTAGCCCCCACAGGCAAATTTCGCTCCTGCATACAGCCTTTGATCGCAAGCATTTGAAAGCATGCGAAAAATTTCAACCCAGGGGTTCGCCAAACGCACTTCTGCTGTTATCATGCGCGCCGCCACGGGAAGATGCCGGAGTGGCCGAACGGGACGGATTCGAAATCCGTTGTGTTAGCGATAGCACCTAGGGTTCAAATCCCTATCTTCCCGCCATATTGCAGTACTGAAGCCCCTGACTTTCCAGCAAAGTCAGGGGCTTTTCCGTTTCAGGTCGGTCAAAACATATCGAACGCTCGATGTAAGCCGAAACCCACAAAAAAGGGGCGCCGTAGCGCCCCTATGTGTCGCGGTTACCCGCGTAATGCACCCGTTTAGTCAGTCAGCCGGGTCAGGGCTTCGCGGTATTTGTCCGCGGTTTTCTGCGCAACGTCGACAGGCACGGCGGGGGCTGGCGGCTCTTTATTCCAGCCGGTGGATTCCAGCCAGTCGCGTACAAACTGTTTATCGAAGCTTGGCGGATTCTTGCCTTCTGCGTAGCTGTCCGCCGGCCAGAAGCGGCTGGAATCTGGGGTCAGGGCTTCGTCCATCAGGGTCAGGGTGCCGTCTTCATCGAGGCCGAATTCGAACTTGGTGTCGGCGATGATGATGCCACGCGTGGCTGCGTATTCCACCGCTGCGCTGTAAAGGGCAATGGAGGTTTCGCGCACTTTGGCGGCCAGTTCTGCGCCGATGATCGCTTCGCACTGCTCGAAACTGATGTTCTCGTCGTGGTCGCCAACGGCGGCCTTGGTCGAGGGGGTGAAGATTGGCTGCGGCAGCTTGGCCGCTTCCTTAAGGCCCGCCGGCAATTGGATGCCGCAGACGGTGCCGCTCTTCTGGTATTCCTTCCAGCCTGAGCCAACGATATAGCCACGTACGATAGCTTCCACCGCGACCGGTTTGAGGCGCTTGGCGACCACTGCGCGGCCTTCAACGAGGTGTAATTCTGCCGCAGGAACGATGTCTTCGACCTTGTCGCCAGTGAAGTGGTTGGGCACCAGATCCTTGAGCTTGTTGAACCAGAAATTGGAGATGGCGGTGAGAATCTTGCCCTTTTCCGGGATCGGCTCGTTGAGGATCACGTCGAATGCCGAAAGGCGGTCGGTGGCGACCATCAGCATGCGTTTGTCGTCGATCTCGTAAAGATCACGGACTTTGCCCGAATAGATTTTCTTCAGGCTCAGGGTGGTGGCTGTGCTCATGTCGGAATTTCCGCCTTTGGTAAACAAAACAGGCGAAACCCGCCGGGTTTCGCCTATTGGTAGTGCCGGTGCAGCAGTTGCCTGCTGTCAGCCAAGGTTTTCCTGGATCAGGTCCAGCACCTTGCGCGCCACATCGGACGGGGCAATGGTGTTGAGGTCTTTTTCCACGGTGACCTGCACGCTTTCGCCAACGGCGGTCAAGCGCACCTGATAGCGCTCGGCACGGGCGTCGATCTCTTCCTTGCTTGGCGCGCTGCCAAAGACGCTACCGAAGAAGCCAGGCTTCTCGTCCGGCTTCTGCGCACGCTCGGCGAGGTTGATGTAGTACACGCCCAGGCTGCGGTTGATGTCGTCGATGCGCACATCGGCCATTTCCAGAGAGCGACCAACGCCGGACCAGGCGCGATCGAAGTCAGCACCCAGGCTGAGCACTGGGTTGCCGTTACCGTCTTCGGACAGGCTGACGCGATTCGGTGCATCGTAATCACGGGCGGCCAGCAGGGAAACCGAACCACCCTGCTCGGCGCTGCGCGCCAAGGTCACAAGCATTTCATCCAGCAGCGCAGCATCCAGGCTTGGATTGCTGCTGCGGTTGGTGAAGGCAACATCGGCAGTACTGCCTGCTGGACGCTCGGCGCTGACCACGAAGATTTCGCTGGTATTGCGCTGCACGCCTGGCTCGATGCGCACCCGCACCCGGGTTTCGGCATCTGGATTGACGCCGGATACACGGCTGCTCAGACGACGCGCCATGGACTCGGACAAGGCATCAAAACGCTGCCAGGAAGTGCTGAATTCACCCGTTTGCGGACGCTCTTCAGCAATCTGAAAACCGTTATCAGCAAAGAATTGACGTGCCACGGGCCAGACTTCTGCCGGCACGCGCTGCGCAACTACCCAGCGCGACTCGCCGCTCTTTTGCAGGCTGAACTCGCTGGCATCACCCGCTACAGCCAGGGCTTGCGGGCGTGGCACGATAAATTCACCGGTATCGGTGGTAGTCGCGACCTGCTGCGGCACGGGCAGCAGTGGGTCGATGCGTTTGGCGTCGACGTTTGGCGGGATTTGCATCGTGGCCGTCTGACGGGCTTCGAGGTAGTCGCTGCCACGGTCACGGAAATAGCCGTTTTCGCCATAGATCCAGCCACAACCGCTGCTACCAGCGATGATCAGGGCCAGGGCGGAGAGTCCGGTGAGTCGCTTCATGCGTAGTAATTCCTCAATTAAACCAATACGCCGGACTGGCGCAGGGCCTGACGCAGCGGTTCATGACAACGTGGGCTGAGCCAGGTCAGTGGCAGACGAATACCGTCCGGCATCAAACCCATTTCATGCAGAGCCCATTTCACCGGAATCGGGTTGGATTCGATAAACAGCGCCTTGTGCAGTGGCATCAGGCGGTCGTTGATCGCACGGGCAATAGCTGCTTCACCGCGCATAGCAGCGGCGCACAGATCACTCATGGCGCGCGGGGCGACGTTGGCGGTTACCGAGATATTGCCCTTACCACCCATCAGCATCAGCTCGACGGCGGTGGCGTCATCACCGGAATAGACGAGGAAGTCCTTGCTTACGCGATCCAGTACTTCCTGGCCGCGCTGCAGGTCGCCAGTGGCTTCCTTGATACCAATGATGTTGTCGATCTTGGCCAGGCGCTCAACCGTCTCCGGCAGCATGTCGCAGACCGTGCGGCCCGGCACGTTGTAGAGTATCTGCGGAATGGCCACCGATTCGGCGATATGACGGAAGTGCAGGTACAGGCCTTCCTGAGTCGGCTTGTTGTAATACGGGGTGACCAATAGGCAGGCATCGGCGCCGACATCTTTGGCGGCGCGGGTCAGTTCGACCGATTCACGGGTGGAGTTACCACCGGTGCCGGCAATGACCGGAATGCGTCCGGCGACCTGATCGACGATGCGTTTGATCACTTCGATGTGTTCAGGCACCTCAAGAGTCGCCGACTCGCCGGTAGTGCCGACTGCGACGATGGCATTGGTGCCCTCCTGCAGGTGGAAATCCACCAGTTTGCTCAAGCTGTCCCAATCAAGACCACCTTGTGCATCCATGGGCGTAACCAGTGCCACCATACTGCCCGCAATCATGCAACCGCTCCTGCCGGAAAAAGAGAGCCGTAATGGTACTGGGGCCACCTGCCTTGCACAAGCGAAGTACCGAGGCAGTGATGCAACGCGTATACAATCTTTCTTGGGTAAACGCGGCACATTCCTCATCACCCAGCCGCCCCGGCATTCCCCTGAGCGGTGCTTTTCGCTACCCTTCCGGCTTTGATCGGCGCTGTGTACGCAGGCCGACCGCTTATCGTTTAGGAAGGCTGCATGTCCACCCCCCTAGTTCGCGAACAATTCCTGCTTATCAGCGCCCTTGGCCCCAACGCCATGGAGCTGACCAACGTGCTCTGCCGCACCAGCCACGAGAACCGTTGCGCCGTAGTCAGCACCCGCCTGAGCCGGCATGGCGAGTACAGCGCACTGGTGTTGCAGATATCCGGCAGCTGGGATGCCCTGGCGCGCCTGGAATCGAGCCTGCCAGCACTGGCGAAGAAACACAGCTTCTCGGTCAATGTGATTCGCAGCGCCGCCTCAGAAAGCCGCCCACAGGCGCTGCCTTATGTGGCGTATGTCAGCTCGGCCTACCGCCCGGACATCCTCAATGAGCTGTGCCAGTTCTTTATCGACCATCACGTCGAGCTGGAAAACCTCACCTGCGATACCTACCAGGCACCGCAGACTGGCGGCACCATGCTCAACGCCACCCTGACGGTGACCTTGCCAGCCGGCACGCAGATCAGTTGGTTGCGCGATCAGTTCCTCGACTTTGCTGATGCGTTGAACCTGGATGCGCTGATTGAACCCTGGCGCCCACAGACCCCATAAAGGAGCAGCACGTTATGGCCGTAGCACTCGACACCCCGGTTGCAGACTTCCAGGCAGAGGCCACCAGCGGCCAAACCATCAAGCTGTCCGCACTCAAGGGCCAGCAAGTGGTGATCTACTTCTACCCGAAGGACAGCACCCCGGGCTGCACCACCGAGGGCCAGGGTTTTCGTGATCAGTTCCCGGCGTTTCAAGCAGCCAACACGCTGATCTTCGGTGTCTCGCGCGACAGCCTGAAATCCCACGAGAACTTCAAGTGCAAACAGGAATTCCCCTTCGAGCTGATTTCCGACAAGGATGAAGCCGTCTGCCAGCTGTTCGATGTGATCAAACTGAAGAAGCTCTATGGCAAGGAATACCTGGGCGTCGACCGCAGCACCTTCCTGATCGATAAAGACGGCGTACTGCGCCAGGAATGGCGTGGGGTGAAAGTGCCCGGGCATGTCGAAGCGGTGCTAGCCGCAGCCCAGGCACTGAATCAAGCCTGAATCGCGCGCGTAAATAAAGCCGGTCAATTGACCGGCTTTTTATTGCCTCCAGATTATTCGGCCGCTATCTGCTCACTGCGCGGCCAAGCGTCAATCACCGCTTTGAACAGCGTGGCCAGGGGAATAGCGAAGAACACCCCCCAGAAGCCCCACATGCCTCCAAACAGCAGCACGGCGCAGATGATTGCCACTGGATGAAGGTTGACCGCCTCGGAGAACAGCAGCGGCACCAGGACGTTGCCGTCCAGCGCCTGGATGATCCCGTAGACCACCATCAGGTAGATGAACTGATCACCAAAGCCCCACTGGAACAGCCCAATTAGCGCTACCGGTACCGTCACTACCACCGCACCTATATACGGCACCACCACCGACAGGCCGACAAACAAAGCCAGCAGCGCCGCATAGTTAAGCCCCAGGGCAGCAAAGGCGATATAGGTAACCACGCCGCAGATAATGATTTCGATCACCTTGCCACGGATATAGTTGGCGATCTGCTTGTTCATTTCCTCGGCCACCTGAGTAATCAGCGCCCGCTCGCGCGGCAGATAACCGCGAAACCAGACACCAATCAGCTCCCGATCCTTGAGAAAGAAGAACACCAGAATCGGCACCAACACCACGTAGATCATGATGCTGACCAACATCGGCAAACTGGACAGCGAGAACGACAGCGCCGACTGGCCAACACTTCCAGCCTCACCCCGCACGGCCTCAATCAGCTGCAACACCTGCTCATTGGTAATCAGCGTGGGGTAGCGCTCCGGCAGCAACAGAAACAGTGACTGCCACTCGCCCAGCATCCGCGGCAACTCGTTGAACAGGGTAATCACCTGGCGCCAGAGCAACGGCATCAGCACCAACAGAAACACCCCCAGCATGCTCATAAAGAGGGTGAACACCAGCCATACTGACACCACCTGCGGGATGCGCAAACGCTCAAAGGCATTGACCAAACCCTGCATCAAAAACGCCAGCACCATACCGGTCAGTACCGGAGCCAGCATGCCGCCTAGGGTCAGGATGACAGCGAAGCCGACCACCAGCAGCACCGCCAGCACCACCGCCTGCTCATCGGAAAAATAGCGGTGCAGCCAGTCTTGAAACACCTTGAACATCGTGACTCCTTACCTGGGCAGCACCTATAAAGGCTGCCTCATAATCCGCACCAAACGCAGCAAATCCTAAGCTTTGCGTAGCCAATAGCGGTACACGCCATTATCGATTTCTTCACGCAACAGACTATGCCCCGCCAGGCTGGCAAAGGCACGGAAATCACGCTGTGAGCCGGCATCGGTGGCCTCTATCTTGAGCACAGCGCCACTGGCCAGGCGATTGAGCTCCAACTTGGCCTTGAGTAAAGGTAGCGGGCAGTTCAGCCCGCAGGCGTCCAGTTGCGCGTCGAAGTCTTCGGCACGCCATTGCATATCAGTCATTGAGCCACTCCAGGAAGGTCGCAAGGATACCCAAGGCCGCACAACCCTGGCCAGCACAGCCGCCAGCCAGCTACAGTAGCGCCTTTGTTCGACACGAGCTTTGTGCATGAGCCTTCTGCGCCCTACCCTGCTGACGCTGGCCTGCCTGCTGGCTGCCCCCGCCATGGCCAGTGATCTGCCCTCCCTTGGCGATGCCAGTTCCGCCATCGTTTCCCCGCAGCAAGAACACCAACTGGGCCGTGCCTGGCTGAGCCTGGTACGCGGCCAGGTCAGCCAGCTCGACGATCCGCAACTCAAGGACTTCGTCGAAACCAGCGTCTACCGCCTGAGCGAAACTAGCCAGCTGCAGGATCGCCGCCTGGAGTTCGTCCTGCTCAACAGCCCGCAGATCAACGCCTTTGCCGCACCTGGTGGGATTGTTGGGGTCAACGGCGGCCTGTTTCTGTACGCCCAGACCGAAGCCGAATACGCCTCGGTTATGGCCCACGAACTGGCGCACTTGTCGCAACGTCACTTCGCTCGCGGCCTGGAAGCGCAGCAGCGCATGCAGATCCCGGTAATGGCCGGCATGCTCGCAGGTATCATTGCTGCCGCGGCCGGCGCTGGTGACCTGGGTATCGCGGCCATCGCTTCGACCCAGGCGGCTGCCATGCAGGAACAACGGCGCTTCTCTCGGCAGAACGAGCAGGAAGCCGACCGCATCGGCCTGGTCAACCTGGAGAAAGCTGGCTTCGACCCACGCGCCATGCCCAGCATGTTCGAGCGCTTGATGCGCCAGTACCGCTACGACCGCAAGCCGCCGGAATTCCTCCTCACTCACCCGGTATCAGAGTCGCGTATCGCTGACACCCGCAACCGCGCCGAGCAGTACACCGCCAAAGGTGTCACCGACAGCGTGCGCTATCAGCTGATGCGCGCACGCGTGCAATTGATTTACGAAGAAACTCCCGGCGTCGCCGCCAAGCGTTTTCGCAACATGCTCGACGAAAATCCCAAAATGGAAGCGGCCCGCTATGGCCTGGCCATTGCGCAGATCAAAAGCGGCCAGTACAAGCAGGCCCTTGAGACCATGCAGCCATTGCTTGAAAGCTCACCCAACGACGTCACCTACAACCTGGCGCAAGTTGAACTGGACATGGCAGCCAATCGCCTGAGCGATGCGCAAAGCAGAGTTACCCGGCTGCTGACCCTCTACCCGAACAACTACCCGGTCAACCAGGCGCATATTGACCTGCTGATGAAACAGGTACGCACCCAGGAAGCCGAGCGCGCCCTCGACGAGATGCTGAAAACCCGCGGCAAAGATCCGGACATCTGGTACCAGGTGGCAGAGGTGCGCGGCCTGAGCGGCAACACCATCGGCCTGCATCAAGCCCGTGGTGAATTCTTCGCCCTGGTCGGTGACTACAACCAGGCCCTGGAGCAACTCGACTTCGCCAAACGCCGTGCCAGTAACAACTTCCAACTGGCCTCACGCATCGACGCCAGACAGCGCGAGCTGATCGAGGAGCAGCGCATTATCGAACAGATGCTGCGCTAGAGCCGCCCATGCTAGAAAAGAAAAAGCCAGGCAAATGCCTGGCTTTTTTATGCAGCTCGTTTAGGCATTGCCACTCAGTTTAAGCCGCGCAGCCTGAGTGAAGTCGAGCATGCGCTTGAGCGGTTTGATCGCTTTGGGGATCAGGGCCGGGTCGACGAAGATCTCGTTACTGCCCTCGCGCAGGCACTCGAGGGTGCGCTGCAGGGTATTCATCGCCATCCATGGGCAATGCGCACAGCTGCGGCAAGCCGCGCCGTTGCCGGCGGTCGGCGCGGCGACAAACTCCTTGTCCGGACACAGCTGCTGCATCTTGTAGAAGATGCCAGCGTCGGTGGCGACGATAAAGGTCTTGTTTGGCAGACGCTGCGCGGCAGCGATCAGCTGGCTGGTAGAGCCTACTGCATCGGCCAGATCGATCACCGCAGTCGGCGACTCGGGATGCACCAGCACGGCTGCGTCCGGGTACAGCGCCTTCATGTCTTCCAACTGCTTGGCCTTGAACTCCTCGTGGACGATGCAGGCACCGTCCCACAGCAGCATGTCGGCGCCGGTCTTGTTCTGGATATATCGCCCCAGGTGCTGATCCGGCGCCCAGATGATGCTTTCTCCGTTGTCCATCAGGTGCTCGACGATTTCCACCGCACAGCTAGAGGTAACCACCCAATCGGCGCGCGCCTTCACCGCCGCCGAGGTGTTGGCATATACCACCACCGTGCGCTGCGGATGTTGATCGCAGAACGCGGAGAACTCTTCCACCGGGCAACCCAGATCAAGCGAACAGGTCGCCTCAAGCGTCGGCATGAGCACGCGCTTTTCCGGATTGAGGATCTTCGCTGTTTCGCCCATAAATTTTACGCCGGCCACCAGCACGGTCTGCGCCGGGTGCTGATTGCCGAAGCGGGCCATTTCCAGCGAGTCGGAAACGCAGCCGCCAGTTTCTTCGGCGAGGGCCTGCAGCACCGGGTCACAGTAGTAGTGCGCGACCAGTACGGCATTCTGCTTTTTCAGCTCGGCAGCAATCTCTGTACGGTAGAAAGCCGCTTGCTCAGGCGTCAGCGGCTTGGGCTGCTTGGCATCAAGGTGGGCTTGCACGAGCAGGCGTTCGGAAATCTGGGTCATGTCATCAGGCTCTGAATATGCTTTCAGTGCAGCGAGTATACCCGCCTGGAGGGCGCCGGAGCAGGCAGCGTGCAACCACCCACAGGCGGTAAAAGTTACAGATAAAAAAAAAGCCCGAAAATTCTTTTAATCAGAACTTTCAGGCTTTCTTGACCTTCCTAAGAAGGAAATATGGTGGGTCGTGTGGGATTCGAACCTACGACCAATTGGTTAAAAGCCAACTGCTCTACCAACTGAGCTAACGACCCGACGCGAGGCGCATGATACTGATTTAATTCAGAAATTCAACACTTCGCGAAAACTTTTTAGAAATAACGAGTGGGATCTACCAGCCCGGCGGTTGCAAAGCCCGCTGCACGCAGACGGCAGCTGTCGCATTTTCCGCAGGCGCGGCCCTGATCATCAGCCTGGTAGCAGGAGACCGTCAGCGCATAATCAACGCCCTGCTGAACCCCTGCCTGGACGATCTCGGCCTTGCTCATGGCCTGTAGTGGAGCCTGGATACGGAAGCCCTGCCCTTCTACACCGGCCTTGGTGGCCAGATTAGCCATGCGCTCAAAGGCCTCAATGAACTCCGGGCGACAATCCGGGTAACCGGAATAATCAACCGCGTTCACGCCAATAAAGATATCCCGTGCACCCAATACCTCAGCCCAACCCAGCGCAAGTGACAGGAACACGGTATTGCGCGCCGGCACGTAGGTCACCGGGATGCCCTCGGTCGGGCTTTCCGGCACCTCGATGCTGGCATCAGTCAGCGCAGAACCACCCATGCCATTGAGATTAAGGCCGATCACCTTGTGCTCGACCACTCCCAATTGTCGAGCCACCTGTTCAGCCGCCTGCAATTCGGAGCGATGCCGCTGGCCGTAGTCGAAACTCATGGTGTAACAGCTGTAGCCATCGGCCTTGGCCAACGCCACCACGGTGGCCGAATCCAGGCCGCCTGACAGCAGGATTACCGCTTTCTTATCGCTCATATCAATGTCCCGGCTCATCATTCCAGAGAATCTTGTGCAACTGCATCTGCAGGCGTACCGGCAAGTTGTCGGCAATGATCCACTCGGCCAGCGAGCGCGCATCCAGCTCATGGTGACTCGGCGACATCAGCACTTCGCTAACGCGCTCAGCCAGGCGGTACTGGATCAGCTTGCTCACCGCCCAGTCATAGTCCTCACGGGAACAGATCACGAACTTGACCTGGTCATTGGGCGTCAACAGATCGATATTCTCGTAGCGGTTACGCGTCACTTCGGCCGAGCCCGGGGTTTTCAGGTCGAGGACCTTACTTACCCGCGGATCGACCGCCGACACATCCAGCGCGCCGCTGGTTTCAAGCGACACCTCGTAGCCGGCATCACACAGACGCTTAAGCAGAGGAACGCAGTTGGGCTGGGCCAACGGCTCACCACCGGTTACGCAGATGTAGCGCGGTTTATAGCCGGCAACCTGCTCGACAATGGCGTCCAGGGACATGATCTCGCCGCCGCTGAAGGCATAGGCGGTGTCACAGTACTGGCAACGCAGAGGACAGCCGGTCAGGCGAACGAACACAGTCGGCAAGCCGGCGGTGCGCGTCTCGCCCTGCAGCGAGTAGAAAATCTCGGTAATGCGCAGGGTATTTTGCATATCAGCCACGGGCGTGACAGCTAAACAGGCTGTCCGCCTCCGTTGCGGGAAAAGGGGCGCGGATTGTATACGAAATAGATTCCGGGTGAAATTCCTAACATCCCGCGGCGGCGACCCGATACTCACCACCAGGATTACTGGTCGTAAAAATATGGGAGAAATTTTAACGTTACGCGGCAAGGACCCAGCGGGGAAATACAGTAATGGCTGCCAATAAAAAACCCGCACAAAGTGCGGGTTTCTTGGTCAAGCATTCAGCGCTTAAGGTAAACGCTGCAAATCACGCTGTGCCAGCTGAGCAGCCGAGCTACCGGGGTACTGGGCAATGACCTGCTGCAGAATACCTTTGGCCTTGTCGCTATTACCCAGGCGCTGCTCGACATCAGCAAGTTTGAACAGCGAGTCAGGCACCTTGGCGTGACTTGGATAGGTCTGGCTAACCCGCGCAAAGGCCTGGCCAGCCCCCTGCAGATCACCCTGCGCCAAATTCACCTCACCCAGCCAATACTGCGCGTTGCCGGCGTACTGGCTGTTCGGGTATTTACGCAGGAAGGCGGCAAAGGCCTGGCTGGCTTTGTCGAAGTCCTTAGCCTTGATCAGGTCAAAGGCAGCTTCGTAAAACAGTTTTTCCTTTGCTGGATCGGCCGGCTCATTGCTGGCCGACGCTTGCGCCTGCCCCGCTGTTGGCGGAGTAGGTGTACCACTGGCATTGATCGCGCCAGCAGCTGAAGAATTCTGGCCGGTCGCAGCACCTGCTGCACCACCACTCACACGTCGATCAAGATCCTGATAACGCTCCAGGCTTTCTTGTTTCAGACGCTGAATTTCATTCTGTTGCTCTTCCAGCGTACCGCGCAGTTGCGCGATTTCTTGTTGCATCTGCTGTAACTGGTTGAACAGCATGCCCTGCGCCGTGACAGGGGCCGCAGCCCCTGTCGCGACGGAGGTGCCGGACGTACCGTAACCAGCAGGCGGATAACTGCTGCCGTAACCGGCATTGTTATCTACCACGGGAACCTCAGCCCACGCCGCAAGCGGCAGGCTGAGCGCCAAAACGGTTAAAGCACGGCGGCACGTACGCATATCGAATTACTTACGCAGTTCGACGCGACGGTTTTGAGCCCACGAGGACTCGTCGTTACCAGTGGCGATTGCGCGCTCTTCACCGTAGGAAACCAGTTCCAGTTGAGCCGGGGAAACGCCCTGCAGTACCAGGTAACGCTGCACAGCTTTGGCGCGACGCTCGCCCAGAGCCATGTTGTATTCACGAGTACCGCGCTCGTCAGCGTGGCCTTCCAGAACTACGCGAGCGCCATTGCCTTGCAGGTCTTTGGCGTGCACGTCCAGAGCGCGCATGGCCTCTGGCTTCAGGTCGGAGCTGTCGTATTCGAAGTAGAAGGTAGTGATAGCGCGCAGAGCAGCTTCTTCGCTCAGGCTGCTGTCGATACCGCTGTTGGCGTCATAGCCAGCGTTAGGATCAGTAGCGCCTTCACCAGCAGCGTCACCGCCTTTCGAGGAACAACCTACGGCTACGGCGAGAGCCAAGCTCAGTGCAGCGAACTTACCAAATTTCAGCATTTCCATCATGTAACTCCTAATGAACCCCAGTGTGTTAAGCAGTATTTCAAACAACAACGGTATAGCGCCGCATCAGTTCAGGTAAGGGGACCAAGAAGGCTCTCGAACTTCGCCTTGAGCGGTAGGAAGAGGGAGCCTCACACGTCCATTGGTGGACGCTAATACCAAGACTCCCCGACCCTGCTGGCGGGTGGCGTAGATTACCATGGTGCCGTTAGGCGCAACAGTGGGCGACTCATCCAGACTGGTGTCTGAAAGTATCCGCAAATTGCCGCGCTGCAGGTCTTGTGCCGCCACCTTGAACACTGTGTAACCATCCTGGCGATGAATCATGACCAGGGTCTTTTCATCAGCGGAAAGCTTAGGGTTCGCGTTGTAGTTACCGATAAAGGTCACACGCTCTGCCGAGCCACCATTGATGTTGGTTTTGTAGATTTGTGGTTTACCCGAACGATCTGACGTGAAGTACAACGTCTGACCGTCCTTGCCCCAGAAAGGTTCGGTATCGATGGATGCCTGATTGGTTACCCGACGCAGCTGACGAGTCCCCATGTCCATCACATAAATTTCCGGATTGCCGTCCTTGGACAGAACGAACGCCAGGCGATTACCGTCCGGCGACCAGGCTGGTGCGCCATTCAGACCCTCAAAATTGGTGACCTGTTCACGGCGACCGGTATCGATATGTTGCACAAAGATCCGCGGACGCTTCTGTTCAAACGAAACATACGCAATGCGGCGGCCATCCGGAGCAAACGACGGCGACAGAATTGGCTCACGCGATTGCAGCAGGGTAACGGCACGAGCGCCGTCATAATCGGAGCGCTGCAGGGTGTAACGGGTGTTGTTAACCGCAAAACGCTCGGCAGTCACGTAGAGCATACGCGTAGAAAACGCGCCCTTGACGCCGGTGAGCTTCTCGTAGGATTGATCGGCGATATGGTGCGCCATATCGCGAAGCTGATCGACACCACCACCCACGCTGCCGGTCATGACCTGCTGCTGAGTGGCCACGTTGAACAAGGCGAACTGGATCTGCAGACGACCGGCGTTCGGCACAATGTTGCCGACCAGCACGTACTGTGCGCCCAGAGCCTGCCAGTCGCGGTAGATCACTTCAGCGGCCTGAGTCGGCAGGCTGATCATGTTCTGTCGTGGAATAGGCTCGAATACGCCGGAGTTGCGCAGGTCATTGCCAATGATTTCAGACATGTCCTCGGGCAACACACTGCCGCCCTGCCAGCCAAAAGGCACCACAGCGATGGGAGTGGCACGGTCGGTACCATTAACAATCATCAGTGGATCAGCGGCCTGAACGGTGCCGACCAGTAGAGTCAGACCGAGCAGAGCAATACGCATCAGGGTATTCACAGACCTAAATCCTCCGGTTTGAAGACAGCGCGACGCTGCCGGTAAAGGCGATCAAAAGTGGCGCGATCCAACTGTTGCATTTCAGCAATTCGTCCAACGTTACGCACCGCCTGCACGGCGGAGTTATCAAATGGTGAATCGCCACTCGAGCGCGTCACGCTGGCATTGGTAATGGTGCCATCCGGCAGCATTTCGATCAGTACTTCTACGCTCATGCCATTACGCGCCGATGGCGGGCGTCGCCACTGCTGGCTCACCAGCATAACAATCAGATCATCCAGGCTGCCGGCTACTTCATCGCCGACGGTATCGGCGATTGCCTGTTGGCGACCGACATCGTCGGACAACAACTCGGCCAGTGCAGCAGCCTTCTTGTCTTCCACAGCTTTACGCTGAGACGCTTCTGCCGCCTTCTTCTTGGCGTCATCGGCCTTTTTCTTCTTCGCAGCTTCAGCGGCGGCTTTCTTCTTCGCCTCCTCTGCCGCTTTTTTCTTGGCGTCTTCAGCAGCCTTTTTCTTGGCCGCCTCATCCGCTGCTTTCTTCTTGGCTACATCAGCGAGCTTCTTCTGCTCCGCGGCCTTCTTGTCGGCGTCAGCCTTTTTCGCGGCCTCTGCTTTCTGAGCCTCTTGCGCTTTCTTTTGTTCCGCAGCCTTGGCCGCTACTTTTTCCTGTTCAGCCTTTTTCTGCTCAAGCTGTTCAGTTTCGTACACAGGAGCGGTGGTTTTCTTGGTTTCGCCAGCGATTTTCTGATTGGTCTGGGTAGTGGCCTGGCTTTGCGACTGCAGCTTGTACAAGGTCGCCTGCACTACCGGCTTGGCCGGCGGCAGGTCCGGGGCAAAAGCGAAGCTGACGAACAGCATGGCAAACATGATGACGTGCAGCGCCACAGCCCAGACCAGGGGCCAGAACAAACTCTCCGAAGGCGAACGCTCGCGCTGGTACTGCATCAGGGGGCCTCGGTAATCAGCCCGACGTTACCCACGTCAGCCTGCTGCAAGCCACCCATGGCCGCCATCACCGTGCCGTAATCAACGGATTTGTCGCCACGCACGAACACCTGCACCTGCTTACCGGTTGCCCGGCTCTGGTTGATGATCGCAGTGACCGCGCGGGTCATTTCTTCTAGCGTCAGCGCTTTGTCCTGCACGGTATCGACATCGACCTCGGTACCCATATTCCAGAAATAGGTCTTGTCGGCCTTGATCGAGATGGTCAACACCTGAGCGTTATTGTCCTGCGGCAAGACTTCACTGCTGACTTTCGGCAGATCGACCTTGACCCCTTGATTGAGCATGGGCGCGGTCACCATAAAGATCACCAGCAGCACCAACATCACATCGATGTAGGGCACCACGTTCATCTCGGCGACGGGCTTGCGTCTGTTGCGAATTCTGGCCATGGCTTAAAACCTTTCGTAAAGAGTGCCTAAGGCTTAGTCGTCGCTGGTGTGGACTTTGCGGTGCAGAATCGCCTGGAACTCGTCGGCGAAGGTGTAGTAACGGCCAATCAGCATTTCGCCACGGGAGGCAAAGCGGTTGTAGGCGATTACCGCAGGAATAGCGGCAAACAGGCCGATGGCAGTAGCGATCAGCGCCTCGGCAATACCCGGGGCCACAGTGGCCAGGGTCGCCTGCTGCACCTGAGCCAGACCACGGAAGGAGTTCATGATGCCCCACACGGTGCCGAACAGGCCGATATAGGGGCTGGTGGAGCCGACGGTAGCGAGGAACGGCAGGCTCTGCTCCAGCTTCTCTTCTTCACGCGAGATGGCCACACGCATGGCGCGGGCCACGGCATCCATCACCGCATCCGGATCAACACCGGCCTGCTGGCGCAGACGTGAGAATTCTTTAAAACCAGCGCGGAAAATCTGCTCCAGGCCGGAGTCAGGGTCCGGGTTGCTGCCCGCCTGGCGGTACAGCTTGGACAGATCGATACCCGACCAGAAGCGTTCCTCGAAATTATCCAGAGCCCGCTTGGCCGCACGCAGCAGCGCGGTGCGCTGAAAAATCATGACCCACGAAGTGACCGACGCGGCCACCAACGTCAGCATTACCAGTTGCACCACCAGGCTGGCGTTGCTGATCAGACTCCACATCGACATGTGGTCAACGGCGTTGGCTTCCACGCTTACTCTCCTGCTCTAGATGTACCCGCGCCGCCCTGCTCGGCAAAGGCCGTATGCAGAGCCTGGGGAATGGCCCGGGGCTTCAAATTGTCGGCGCGCACACAGGCCACCATAAACTGCCCTTCACAAAGCAGCGCATCATCCGTTGCCCGCCTGACCTGCTGACGAAAACGCAGGCTGGCACGGTTTAATTCGATTACCTCTGCGCTTACCAGCAACTCGTCGTCGAGCTTGGCGGGCGCGTGGTAACGCGCTTCAGCCGTATGCACAACGAACAACAGGCCCTCCTCGGCCAACGTTGACTGGAGAAAACCCAGATCACGCAGGCGCTCGGTACGAGCCCGTTCCATAAATTTGAGGTAATTGACGTAGTAGACGATGCCGCCAGCATCGGTGTCTTCGAAATAAACCCGACAGCGATGGGTGAACGGCGTAACTCCGTTTTGCGCGCGCATACTCTAGTCCTAGCTTCTGATCTTGCCAATTGGGTACAACAAGTATTTTTTCTTACTCTGCCGCGCTATCAAACGGATCAGCTACTGGTAGTTCGCCCATACGCTTCGGCACATTCAAACCAAAATGCAAATAGGCGTGACGTGTCACTACCCGCCCACGTGGAGTCCGCATGATGTAGCCCTGTTGAATTAGGTATGGCTCCAGCACATCCTCGATGGTGTGGCGCTCTTCACTGATGGCAGCGGCCAGGTTATCGACCCCCACCGGACCACCGTCGAACTTCTCAATCATGGTCAGCAGTAGACGCCGATCCTGATGATCAAAGCCACGCTCATCGACATCCAGCAGGTTCAGCGCCAGGTCGGCAATTTCCCGGGTGATATCGCCCTGCCCGCGCACTTCGGCAAAATCGCGCACACGGCGCAGCAGGCGGTTGGCGATACGCGGCGTACCGCGGGCACGGCGGGCAATCTCAAAGGCGCCATGGGGCTCGATTGGCAGGCCGAGAATCCCCGCTGAACGCATAACGATGGTCGCCAGGTCGTCGGTGTTATAGAACTCCAGACGCTGGACGATACCGAAGCGGTCGCGCAGCGGGTTGGTCAGCATGCCTGCACGCGTGGTCGCGCCAACTAAGGTAAAGGGCGGTAGATCGAGCTTGATCGAGCGTGCGGCCGGCCCTTCGCCAATCATGATGTCGAGTTGAAAATCCTCCATTGCCGGGTAAAGCACTTCTTCAACAATCGGCGAAAGACGATGGATCTCATCGATAAACAGCACATCGCCCGGTTCAAGATTGGTCAGCAAGGCGGCCAGATCACCCGGCCGCTCCAGCACTGGACCCGAGGTGCTTTTGATCGAAACGTTCATTTCCTGCGCGATGATATTGGCCAGGGTGGTCTTGCCCAGACCGGGCGGCCCGAAGATCAAGGTGTGATCAAGTGCCTCGCTGCGCCCACGGGCCGCCTGGATAAACAGCTCCATCTGCTCGCGTACGCTCGGCTGGCCAATATATTCGGCCAATTTCAGCGGGCGAATGGCACGATCAACCTGCTCATCACGGTCACGCGGGGCTGCGGTAATCAGGCGATCAGCTTCTAGCACTAAACCATCCCCTTCAGGGCTCGACGAATCATATCTTCACTGCTCAAACCGTCTTCTTTAATAGCTGAGACGGCGCGACTGGCTTCCTGGGGTTTGTAGCCGAGCGAAATAAGGGCGCTGACTGCATCATTCTCCGCGCTTGAGACTGCGCCACCGGCGCGAGGTTCCACCACCAGGTTCGACATACCGGGTACGGTTTCCCAAGCCTTGAAGCGGTCCTTCAACTCAACCAGCAGGCGTTCGGCGGTTTTCTTGCCTACGCCAGGGATCTTTACCAACACCGAGGTATCTTGCGCTTGCACGCAGCGCACCAACTCGTCGACCTCAAGGCCGGACATCAAGGCCAAGGCCAGTTTCGGGCCGACGCCGTTGAGGCGGATCAGCTCACGAAATAGCTCACGCTCGCGCTTCTCGAAAAAGCCATACAGCAGATGCGCATCCTCACGCACCACCAGATGGGTGTGCAGGGTCAGTGGCTCACCCACCGAGGGCAAACGGTACAGGGTGGTCATGGGCACTTCCAGCTCATAACCCAAACCATTTATGTCCACAATCACATGGGGCGGCTGCTTTTCCGCCAGGGTGCCGCGCAAACGTCCGATCACCGCTGCTTTCCTTAAAAATTACGTTACAAACGAAGGCGACCGGCGCGCCGCTTGGCGCCGACCAGGCCATGAGGAATCAGACTCTGCCGGTGGTGGGCATGGCATAGGGCGATGGCCAGGGCGTCCGATGCATCGATCTGTGGTTTTTGCACCAGCTTGAGCAGGTGCATGACCATCAGCTGCACCTGCTCTTTGTCTGCCCCACCGCTGCCGGCAATCGCCTGCTTGACCTGGGTCGCGGTGTATTCCGCGATATCCAGCCCTGCCTCCATCCCCGCGACGATAGCCACACCACGCGCCTGACCGAGCTTGAGCGCAGAATCCGGGTTGCGCGCCATAAACACTTGCTCAATGCCCATGGTCACAGGCCCGTAGGTTTCGATGACCTCGCGCACACCACGAAACACCACCTGCAAACGCTCCGGCATCGAACCGTTGCCCGTGCGAATGCAGCCAGAGGCGACATATTCGCAATTGCGCCCCGTATCACGCACCACACCGTAACCGGTGATGCGCGAACCGGGGTCGATGCCAAGAATCAAGGTCATGCCCTACGCCCACTCAAGGCACCAGCTAATTCAGCCGGCACACTGTCTATTTATCCAGTTCGCGAGTATAGGGCCAGCCCAGTCCGCCGTCACCCAGGCAGGCGCTATAAAAATTTAACGCTGCATAGTGATGACCCACTGGGTAGCCGCCTATAAAAAAGCCGGAAGTGCTCAGGCATAACCTGAAGACTCCCGGCTTTTAATTGATACACCCACACTCAGCCAAGCTGTTCCATGATTTCGTCAGGAATTTCGGCGTTGTGATAAACCTCCTGCACATCATCGAGGTCTTCCAGCATATCGATCAGTTTGATGACCTTTTGTGCGGTCTCCAGATCAGCAACCGGCGCACTAATCGAGGGAATCATGGCGATTTCCGCTTCATCGGCCTTGAAACCGGCCGTACTGAGCGCTTCGTTGACGCCATGAAAATCGGCAAAACTGGTAGACACCAGGGCAGAGCCGTCCTCGCTCATCTCCACGTCATCGGCACCGGCTTCCAGCGCCGCTTCCATCAAGGCATCTTCGCTGACGCCTGGAGCAAAGCTGAGCTGACCCTTGCGGTCGAACATATAGGCCACCGAACCATCGGTGCCGAGGTTGCCGCCACACTTGGTAAAGGCGTGTCGCACTTCGGCGGCGGTGCGATTGCGGTTGTCGGTCATGGCCTCGACGATAATTGCCACACCGCCCAGCGCGTAACCTTCGTAACTCAACTCGGCGACGTTGTCGGCTTCGTTGTTACCGGCGCCACGAGCAATGGCGCGGTCGATAACATCGCGCGACATATTGGAGGTAAGCGCCTTGTCCACCGCTAGACGCAGACGTGGATTGTCCGCCGGGATCGGGCCACCGTGCTTGGCCGCAACCGTCAGCTCACGAATGATTTTGGTAAAAATCTTGCCGCGCTTGGCGTCCTGACGCCCTTTGCGGTGCTTGATGTTGGCCCACTTGGAATGACCAGCCATAACTCACTCCGGTTGTTTCACATTCGATATCAAGGCGTGAGAGTTCGAGTCTCTCCGTCCTGCCATAAAGAAGAAGCCTGGAAAACCAGGCTTCTTTTCACGCTTTATTCCGCTTTCGGCTGCTCGCGCAGGCGAATGTGCAGTTCACGCAGCGACTTGTTGTCCACCTCACCCGGCGCCTGAGTCATAACACAGGCCGCGCTCTGGGTTTTCGGGAAGGCAATCACTTCGCGGATCGACTGCGCACCGGTCATCAGCATCACCAGGCGATCCAGACCGAAGGCCAGGCCACCATGGGGCGGTGCACCGAACTTCAGAGCATCGAGGAGGAAGCCGAACTTCTCCTGCTGCTCGTCTTCGCTGATACCGAGTACGCGGAACACAGTCTGCTGCATAGACTTATCGTGGATACGGATCGAGCCGCCACCCAGCTCGGTGCCGTTCAGAACCATGTCATAAGCACGCGACAGAGCGGCAGCCGGATTGGCTTCCAGCTCAGCCGGGCTGCACTTCGGCGCAGTGAACGGGTGGTGCATGGCGGTCAGACTGCCATCGTCGTTCTCTTCGAACATCGGGAAGTCGACGACCCATAGCGGCGCCCACTCACAGGTCAGCAGATTGAGGTCGTAACCCAGCTTGATACGCAGCGCGCCCAGGGCTTCGCTGACGATCTTGGCCTTATCAGCACCGAAGAACACGATGTCGCCATCGACTGCACCGACGCGATCGAGGATCACGTTGATATTGTCCAGCGGGATGTTCTTGACGATCGGCGACTGCAGGCCTTCAACGCCATTAGCACGCTCGTTGACCTTGATATAGGCCAGACCCTTGGCGCCGTAGATGCCAACGAACTTGGTGTAATCGTCGATCTGCTTACGCGGCATGCTCGCGCCGCCCGGCACACGCAGCGCAGTGACGCGGCACTTCGGATCATTGGCCGGGCCGGCGAAGACTTTAAAGTCGACATCTTTGAGCTGATCAGCGACGTCCACCAGCTCCAACGGGTTACGCAGGTCCGGCTTGTCGGAACCGAAACGACGCATGGCTTCGGCCAGAGTCATGTGCGGCAGCTCGCCGAACTCGACATTAAGCACTTCCTTGAACAGCTGGCGAATCATCTTCTCGGTGATGGCCATGATGTCAGCTTCATCGAGGAAGCTGGTTTCGATGTCGATCTGGGTGAATTCCGGCTGACGGTCAGCACGCAGGTCTTCGTCGCGGAAGCATTTAGCGATCTGGTAGTAACGGTCGAAGCCTGCGACCATCAGCAACTGTTTGAACAGCTGCGGCGACTGCGGCAGGGCAAAGAAACTACCGGCGTGGGTGCGGCTCGGCACTAAATAGTCACGCGCACCTTCAGGGGTTGCGCGGGTGAGGATCGGCGTTTCCACATCGAGGAAGCCGTTGTCATCTAAGTAACGGCGGATGCTGCTGGTGATGCTCGAACGCAGCTTCAGCTTGGCGGCCATTTCTGGACGACGCAGGTCG
>JAHJXZ010000084.1 GCA_018827205.1 Gammaproteobacteria bacterium
CAGCGCGACCCGAAGGGCGAGTGAAACGAGTAATGCTCATGTACAAAAGTACACTCGTGTGCGAGCCCACTCCGCTTGATTCGCTGCGCTCACCCTAAGGGCCAGCCGTTGGCTGTTACTTCGCTGCGCTGCGTTTCTCGCCTGTTTTTGCCTTGCAGGCCTCTAGCTCGCAAGCTCGTAGGCAGGCTCTAAACGAACTTGCTGCCCAATAAAAAGCCCCGCCTAGTGCGGGGCTTTTTATTGACTGCTTGGTCGCCGAAGCGACCGAGTCAGCGGCTATTACTTGTTCTTCAAACCGTAGCTAGCATCGAGCATACCCGGTACGTCGGCGCTTTTCGGCGCGTAGTCCTTGGGCATTTCATTGTTTTTCGGCGGTGTCAGGCGCTCGCGTTTCTCGCTGGCATCCTCAGTATGCAAGGCTGCAAGCAGGCGCTGGCGGGTCAGCTCGTCGAGGGCCAAGCGGTTGGCACCGTCGGACAGGTGTTCCTGCACGTCCTGATAGCTCTGGGTGAGCTTCTTTACCATGCTGGCGGTGGTATTGAAGTGGCTGACCACCTCACTCTGATAGGTGTCGAAGCGCTCCTGCATTTCGTCCAGCTGGCGCTGGGTGCGGCTGGGGGCTGCATTGGGGGCCAGGCGAGCAATCAGGAAGCCAATGGCAATGCCGGCAACCAGGGTAATGGCGGGTAGCAGCCAGGCGGTGAGCGTCTGTTCCACGAGTCCTTCCTCTCTAAACGGCTTTGCTTTACGTTAACGGCTCGAACCTGCGCTGTATACCGCAATGCAATGCCGAAACGTTTGCGGTGTTGTGTGCGGCGCAGGCTGTCAGCTAGACGAGTCGACCCACTGCGAGGTCACGGAGTTCCCTGTTGCTCACCCGCGAAACCCCTTTAATGATTGCTGGCCCGAGCGGCCAACTCGAAGCCCTATGGCTGGATACCCCCGACGCCCGTGGCGTAGCGCTGATCTGCCATCCCAATCCGGTGCAGGGCGGCACCATGCTCAACAAGGTGGTCTCCACCCTGCAGCGCACTGCCCGCGACAGTGGCCTGGCCACATTGCGCTTTAATTACCGTGGTGTCGGCGCCAGCGCCGGCAGCCACGATATGGCCAGTGGTGAGGTGGATGATGCCGAAGCCGTGGCCAACTGGCTGCGGGCGCAGCACCCCGAGTTACCGCTGACTTTGCTGGGCTTTTCCTTTGGCGGCTTTGTCGCCGCCGCCCTCGGCGCGCGGCTGGAAGCCCAGAGCGTAACGCTCGACAAGCTGTTTATGGTGGCCCCGGCGGTGCATCGCCTTACTGAAGAAAGCCCCCCAGCCAGCAATTGCCCGCTGATCCTGATTCAGCCCGAGGACGACGAAGTGATCGATCCTCAAGTGGTTTACCAGTGGTCGGCGGCACTCGGGCGTGCCCATGAGCTGCTGAAAGTGGCAGAATGCGGCCACTTTTTTCACGGCAAGTTAACGGATCTCAAGGATCTGCTGCTGCCGCGTCTCTGAACTGATTGAGCCCCAATAAGCGAACGTTATGACCACTCGTATCCTTACCGGCATCACCACCACCGGCACGCCGCACCTGGGCAACTATGCGGGCGCGATTCGCCCGGCTATCGTTGCCAGCCGCGCTGCCGATGCGGATTCGTTCTACTTTCTGGCCGATTACCACGCGCTGATCAAGTGCGACGAACCTGCGCGTATCCAACGTTCACGCCTGGAAATCGCCGCTACCTGGCTGGCGCTGGGCCTGGATACCGATAAGGCAACCTTCTACCGTCAGTCGGACATCCCCGAGATTCCCGAGCTGTGCTGGTTGCTCACCTGCGTAGCCGGCAAGGGCCTGTTGAACCGCGCTCATGCCTACAAGGCTTCGGTGGACAAGAACATCGAGCAGGGCGAGGACCCGGACGCAGGGATCACCATGGGCCTGTTCAGCTACCCGGTGCTAATGGCCGCGGACATTCTGATGTTCAACGCGCACAAGGTGCCGGTCGGCCGTGACCAGATTCAGCACGTGGAAATGGCTCGCGATATTGGCCAGCGCTTTAACCACCTGTTTGGCAATGGCAATGAGCTGTTCACACTGCCTGAGGCGGTGATTGAGGAAGATGTGGCGACCTTGCCGGGCCTCGACGGGCGCAAGATGAGCAAAAGCTACGACAACACCATCCCGTTGTTCGGCAGCGCCAAGCAGCTCAAGGATGCCGTAGCGCGGGTCGTAACTGACTCCAAGCTGCCGGGCGAGCCGAAAGACCCGGACAGCTCGCACCTGTTCACCCTGTATCAGGCTTTTGCTGCACCGACCCAGCAGGCGGACTTCCGTGCTGCGCTGGAGGGCGGTATGGCCTGGGGCGAAGCCAAGCAGGCGCTGTGCAACCTGCTGGAAGCCGAGTTGGGCGAAGCCCGCGAGCGTTATCACGCGCTGATCAGCAAGCCGGCCGACCTGGAAGATATCCTCCTGGCCGGTGCCGCCAAGGCGCGCAAGACTGCCACGCCGTTTCTCGGAGAGTTGCGTGAGGCCGTTGGTCTGCGCTCCTTCCGCAGCCAGGCCGTCAACACGGCGGGTGAGAAGAAGAAAGCTGGCAAGAGCGCGCGCTTTGTCAGCTTCCGTGACGACGACGGTAGCTTCCGTTTCCGCCTGCTGGATGCGGCAGGTGAGCAGCTGCTGTTGTCCAAATCCTTTGCCGATGGCAAGGCTGCCGGCATGGTCAACAAACGTCTGCAGTCCGGCGAAGCGCTGGATATCCGCGAGCAGGACGGCGGCTTTGGCGTCTGGCTGGACGATGAGTGCGTGGCGCAAAGCCCGGCATTCCCTGATAGCAGCGCCTGTCAGGCGGCTATTCAGCGTCTGCGTGAGGCTCTCGCACCCGCGGAATAAAGCGTTGGGCGGTGCATTAATCGGATTTCCGCCCGCCAGCCGTGCGGGCCGATTGCCAATCAACGGGGGCGTCGCTAAAGTGACGCCCCCGTTTTACTTGCCCGGCTAACGAATTTATGACGCCCTTAGAACGCTACCAGGCTGACCTTAAACGCCCTGAGTTTTTTCATGACGCCGCCCAGGAAACTGCGGTGCGTCATCTGCAGCGCCTGTATGACGATCTGGTCGCCGCAGACAAAGGCAGCGCCGGCGTGTTCGGCAAGCTGTTCGGCAAAAAGCCGCAGGGGCCGGTCAAGGGCCTGTATTTTTGGGGCGGCGTCGGGCGCGGCAAGACCTACCTGGTCGACACCTTCTTCGATTCGCTGCCGTTCGAGCGCAAGGTGCGCACGCACTTCCACCGCTTTATGAAGCGTGTGCACGAAGAAATGCGCTCCCTCAAAGGCGAGAAGAACCCGTTGACCATTATCGGTAAGCGTTTTGCCGATGAGGCGCGGGTGATCTGCTTTGACGAGTTCTTCGTCAGCGACATTACCGATGCGATGATTCTCGCCACCCTGATGGAAGAGCTGTTCAAGAACGGTGTCAGCCTGGTCGCGACCTCCAATATCGTGCCAGACGGCCTGTACAAGGACGGCCTGCAGCGCGCGCGCTTCCTGCCGGCGATTGCCCTGCTCAAGCAGCACACTGAAATCGTCAACGTCGACAGCGGCATCGACTACCGCCTGCGCGCTTTGGAGCAGGCTGAGCTATTCCACTGGCCGCTGGATGCTGCCGCTGAAGAGAGCCTGCAGAAGAGTTTCTCCAGCCTGTTGCCCGAGCACTGTGTGGTGCAGGAAAACGAGCCGCTAATGGTCGAGAACCGCGCCATCGTTGCGCGCAAGGTCGGTGATGACGTGGGCTGGTTCGACTTCCGCGAGCTGTGCGACGGCCCACGCAGCCAGAACGACTACATCGAGTTGGGCAAGATTTTCCATGCCGTACTGCTGTCCAACGTCGAACAGATGAGCACCGCCAAGGATGATATGGCACGGCGCTTTATCAACCTGGTGGACGAGTTCTACGACCGCAATGTCAAGCTGATCATCTCCGCCGAGGTAGAACTGAAAGACCTCTACACCGGCGGTCGCCTGACCTTCGAGTTCCAGCGCACCCTCAGCCGCTTGCTGGAAATGCAATCGCATGAGTTTCTCGCGCGTCCGCACAAGCCCTGAGAACCTGCTGACGATCTGCTGCGCGTCGGCCCTGCTGCGTTAAAAACAGGCTCGGAATACTCATTTACACCAGTAAACTCCGCTTCCTCGCCTGTTTTTGCCTTGCATGGCTCTAGCTCGCGAGATCGTAAGCAGGTTCTGATCTAGCGTATTTACGTTCGCTGCCAAAGCCCGGATTAATCCGGGCTTTGTATTTGATGGCCTGCGGAAGACAACCGGGCCGTCTGCGCCCAGGCAGGATAAACTCTGCCCCATCGACTTATTTCAGCGGTTAGCCCTATGACGTTTGCCTCCCTCGGCCTGATCGAGCCTCTGCTGCGTACCCTCGACAGCCTCGACTACAAAATCCCCACCGCCGTACAGGCCCAGGCCATTGTGCCGGTCCTGCAAGGTCGCGATCTGATGGCTGCTGCGCAAACCGGCACCGGCAAGACCGCCGGCTTTGCCCTGCCGGTATTGCAGCGGCTGATGATGGAAGGCCCACAGGTGGCGAGCAACTCGGTGCGCGCACTGGTGCTGGTGCCGACCCGCGAGCTGGCTGAGCAGGTGCTGCAGAGCTTTATCACATACGGCCAGCACCTGCCGCTGCGCAGTTATGCGGTGTATGGCGGGGTCAGCATCAACCCGCAGATGATGAAGCTGCGTAAAGGCGTGGACGTGCTGGTGGCCACCCCCGGCCGCTTGCTCGACCTGTTCCGGCAGAACGCGGTGAAGTTCAATCAGGTGCAAACCCTGGTGCTGGATGAAGCCGACCGCATGCTCGACCTGGGTTTTGCCAACGAGTTGGAGAGCGTGTTCCGCGCACTGCCGAAAAAGCGCCAGACCCTGCTGTTCTCCGCGACCTTCTCCGAAGCGATCCGTAGCATGGCCGGCGAAATGCTCAATGACCCGCTGAGCATCGAGGTCAGCCCGCGCAACGCCGCTGCCAAGTCGGTCAAGCAGTGGCTGATCCCGGTGGACAAGAAGCGCAAGAGCGAGCTGTTTCTGCATCTGTATCAGGCCAAGCGCTGGAGTCAGGCGTTGGTCTTCGTGAAAACTCGCAAGGGTGTTGATGAGCTGGAGGGCGAGTTGCAGCGCCACGGCATCAGTGCCGACTCGATCCACGGTGACAAGCCCCAGGCCACACGCCAGCGCGCCCTGCAGCGCTTCAAGGATGGCGAGGTCAATGTGCTGGTGGCCACCGATGTGGCGGCCCGTGGTCTGGATATCGACACCATGCCGCTGGTGGTGAATTTTGATCTGCCGATTGTTGCCGAGGATTATGTGCACCGCATCGGTCGTACCGGGCGGGCGGGCTCCACAGGGCAGGCGGTTTCACTGGTCTGCGCCGATGAGGTGCAGTTGCTCTCGGCCATTGAAACCCTGACCCAGCAGGTGCTGCAGCGTATCGACGAGCCGGACTTTATCCCAGATCACCGCGTGCCACAGACGCTGCCCGGTGGCCAGGTGGTGAAAAAACCGAAGAAAGCCAAGAAGCCGAAAGTGGTCGGCGGCGGTAAGGGCGGTAGCCTGGGGCGCTGGATGGAGGCTGACGAGCCGGCCGCCCCATCGGTCAAAGCCGTGCGCAAGGTGCCGAGCTTTGGTGGTAAAGCAGGTAAGCCGGGAAAATTTACCAAGTAGCTTTAGGTTTGCGGGACGGCTTGCGCGGCGGCTTGGGCTGCTGCCAGCTGCTTCTTGTGGGTCGCAGCTGCGGTCATGTCGTAAATCACTACGCAGATGTGCTCGACCTCACCGGTGGCACCCGCCAGGGGCAGCAGGGTGACGTTCTGGTACATAAAGTCTTCCTGCCCGGTGATCGGCTGGTAGTTCTTGAAGTGCATCAGGTACGGATGCTGCTCCCACAGGCTGAACGCGCGGGTGCCCAGTTGCACCACCGTATCGACCTTACGTTTTAACCAAACCTCGTTGATCTCTGGGAACAGGTTGAACAGGGTTTTGCCGTGCACCTCATCCGGGCCCATGCCGGAGTGGTTTTCCATAAAGCTGTTCCACACCTCGACCTGGTACTGGCGGTCGAGCACGATGACGCCAACGTCGATGCACTGCACGATGTCGAGCAGCCAATGCACTTCTTTAATATCTATCTGTGCGGGCATGGACGTACCGCCTAGTTCATCAGGTAGTTGATCTTGTTGGTCAGGCGCTTGATCGAGTCTTCGGTAAACAGCAGCAACAGGTCGAAGTGAATGTTGTTCGCCTCCAGGCTGTAGCTGACCTCCACCGCCAGGGTTTTCTTCCAGCGGCGCTGATTGAGGTGAATCAGTTGCTCGATGGAGGAATGCTGACCGAGCAGTTGCGGATGTCCCTGAGAAAAACGCACGTCGATCTGTTCGGCAATCCCAGCCAGGCAGGCGCCGATCAGAATGCTGGCCAGATCCAGAAGCATTTCCGAGGTTTCCAGATCATCTTTCGGCTGCCACTTGAGCAGGCGCGCCATGTCGGAAACTTCCGAGTCATGGAACAGGAGCAGCGATTCGCCGGCGATGCCATCACCGATAAAACCTTGGCATACCGCGCTCATGCGCTCGCCATGCATGGCATCGGTGAGGGTCATGTGCAGTTCGCTGACTTCGAAGATGTTCACCTGCGGCACCGGCAATTGCACGAACACGCCGAGTGCTTTGGCCAGCAGCGCGGCGGCGCGACCCATGGCGACGTTAGTGATCTCGCGCAGGGCATCGCGGAAGTTAACCTTTAGCTCATCGAGCAGCGCTGCCTGGGCCACGGCGCCAGGCGTAGCTTTGGGGTCGAACAAGCCGAGTTCGAGCAGGGTGCTGCGCAGAATATCGGGGTCGGCGGGCTTCTTGATAAAGGCCAGTGCACCGAGTTCCTTGACCCGGCGTACGGCTTCATCCTGGACGTCGCCGGAAACCACTACGACCTTGCAGGCCAGCCCCTCGGCGCGCATGGCCGCAAGG
>JAHJXZ010000085.1 GCA_018827205.1 Gammaproteobacteria bacterium
ACCCTGGATAAACCGTTTCATGGGCGTCCCTTGCGATGAGATTCTCGGAAATCATAGCAAGGGTTTACCGGGGCGTTTTTACACACTCTGGGCCAAAAGCGGACTTCCTTATGAGCCGATTGCGAGACTCGTTCGGGCACTCCCGTTCGTGGCCGGATGGCTAGAATGGCTATATCCGCTCCGAGCGCTGAGGTATTTACAATCGATCAGATTCTGTCGCTTCTCTCCGAAACCGTTCCCCAAGCCCGGACATTCGATGATCTGACACGGCCTTTGCTAACGCTGCTTAGCAAGGTGACCGGAATGGAGTCGACCTATCTGACGACCATCAATATCGAGGAGGGTGTCTAGCGCGTCGAGTTCGCCCGCAATGTCGAGAGCATGGTCATCCCGGAAGGGCTGGTGGTGCCATGGCGGACACACTATACAAGCGCGCTTTGGAGGAGAATCGGCTGTGCTCAGATAACGTGGCGTGCAGGAGTGATGACTTGCACGTCCTCTACTATGACATTAGCGGTAACACCTTCCAGCATTTGTTACCTGGCCTCCGAGGCGACCTTGTAAACTTTGCGCAGCGTCATCGCGGCGAGGATCAAAGGTGCTGGCCAAAGCGTCATGCGCTGTACCAGCAAGCCCGCAATCCCCCCTATCGCTGGTCGGGAGCGACTCGAAATTGGCAGCCCACCTGCGCGGTCACATTCAACCCCGAAAGGAGCAGCCAGCGCTGAAAATGGCTGCATAAAAAACACGGCTGACGGGACAACTACCTTGCAAAACGCCGCGATTAAGCGACGCTGAAAATACTTGAGTGAATTCAGCTCAATACGTGCGAAATCTTACCGGTGTTGTTGCTGGAAAATGGCTTGCCGACAGCGCCGATGATGGGTGGGCGGTAAATACTTGCCGCCTGCCGGCAAGATTCATCCCATAGGATGTCTCTACTGCCTGTATCTTATGCTGAGACTTCTCATAATATTTTTAATACTAGCCTCTAAGTCTATGAATATCCGTCAGTAATGCCGATTGGCATGTAACTTGCCCAGCCATGTGCGGCTAGTCGCAATATCAATCATGACAGGAGGCAGTATGAACACAATTTCAAATGTAATTGGTTTTGACCCTTCCCAGTTTACTCAGCGCTCCACTGAACGCTTTAAAACGGCTGACCTCGATGGCAACGAAAAAGTTTCCAAAGATGAGTTCTTGCAGGTTGCCAGCGCCAACGGTATCGATGCGGCGCGCATTGAAAAAATGTTCAATAAAATGGATGGCAATGGTGATGGCAGTATAAGCCAGCAAGAGCATCATCAGATGATGCAGAAAGCACAAGATCGTATATCCAATATGATGGCGAAAGCAGAAAGTGGACAAGTGGGTTTTGATGCCGTTCTGTCACTTATGCAATCTCTCAGTGAAGATGTTGTAGAACCGTCGGCACAACAGCAATTAGTTGATGTGTTAGAGCGACTCAAATCCGGTGAAAAAAGTGAGACTGCGCTTAATGATGGAGTATCACTCATTAACAACCTTTTGCCTAAAATTGATACCAATGCTTAAGTAAATGCTGATTTATTCGTCGCCCACTGAGGATTTTGGCACAATGAGCTGAAACAAACGGCACGAGTTCTGCTGATGCAGAAAACCTTTTCCGAAGCGGAATACACCGGCAAGAAAAAGCTGATTCGGCGAAATCAGGTCCTCAACGAAATCGATCAATTCGCGCACTGGGCCTTGCTTGAGGCCCGGGTCGCACCGTTCTATACGGACAACACCGGCAAGCGTGGGCGGCCTAGCATTGGACTTTCGCGCATGTTGCGCCTGCATGTCTTACATCAGTGTTTTGGACTTTCCGATGAAGGTACGGAAGATGCTGTGAATGACAGTCAGGCCATACGATTGTTTGTAGACGTCGTCCTGAGTCACGAGTCCGCACCGGATGCGACCACACTGCTGAAGTTCCGCTCAAACCTGAGCAAGGACGCTCAGTGAAGCGCCGAAAGGCAACTTGAAATTTCTTCCCGCCACTTCGACAGCATGCAACCTGACCGGCCAGCTGCCGCCGAACATACTTTTCCAACAACCTCGGCCAAAAGCAGCCACTCACCGGTGACTACTTTTAATTCGTAGCAGTCGATCGTGATGATTACAACCACGCCGAAAACAAACGTATTCCCCTCCCTGAATTCTGTTGTTGCGATATATGGCTCGGAAGTTTCGAAATAAACGGGGAGGTTAAGTTTGAATCGCCCCGTCAGCCTATCGGCCACTCAAACCGTACGATGGTCCTTGCAGCATCAGGCGAACGTGAGAACGTAACGCTGCCGCGCATTCGTGTGGCAACGCGCTGCACAACTGCCAACCCCAGGCCCAAACCCGGATGCCGGCGGGCCGTATCGCCACGTGCAAAGGCTTGCAGCATCGCCTGCTGATCTTCCGGCGCGATACCCGATCCGCAGTCCTCGACCTCAATCATAGCCCTGAGACCCACCGTGCCCACGGTCAGTCGCACCGGCGGCTGGCCGTGGGTAAACGCATTGTCGAGCAAGTTGCCAATCACGCGCTCAAGCAGAACGCCACTGGCGTGAGGCACGATGAGCGACGGCGGTACTGTAACCAGCAACTCCGTATCGGCACGCTGCTGCTGTTCCACTACGCTGTTTGCCACTATGGCCACATCCACCGTCTCGTCCAGACACAGCTCACCACTGCGCACATAGTCGAGAAAGCTTCCTACGAGCCGATCTGCTTGCAGCGCATTACGCACGATGACTTCGCGCTTCGGGGCCATGCCATCGCTCTCAGGCAAAAGCTCGGCCGCCATGCGAATCCGGCCGAGCGGGCTTCGAAGATCATGTGACACACCCGCCAACAGCAATGCACGTTCGCGCTCTTGTTGATCAAGCGACTGCCGCAACGTACGCCAGGCTTCGTCGATCGCTTGGACTTCCGCGCTAGCGTGTGGCAGCGGGTCGCTGGATACATCGTCGGCCGCAATACGCGCGCGCAAGGCTTCGAGCGGCTGTGCCAGACGATGTGCGATCAAGGCACTGGCAGCGATAGCCAGCCCGACCAGCAGTAGCGTTGCGATCAGCACCCGCTCGCCCAGCGCCTCTTCGACAATGGCACTTTCGAACCCCACCCAGCGCACGCTGCCATCTGTGCCCCGTAGCGCCAACCAAAGCGTCGGCGCTACCGCCGTGACGTCCCGTTTACGACCGAAGACCAGGTCTGCCACCGGCAATCCGGCCTCAATCAATGCCTGGCTGACAATTGATCGGCGCGGCGTCAGTGATGCGATCCCGAACACCTCACCAGGTCGCTGATCCGAGGCCTGCAAGGGGCCGGGCGCAATTTGCCGTGCCTTTTCTATCGGCGCGCCCTGTGCCACGAGCATCAAGGCGGGTGCCCAGCGTGATGCAACAAGCTGCGCCACCGTGCGGTGGCGCTCCGCGTAGAAGATCATCGCCAGCATCGCGGTGAGCACGATGGCCACCGCCACCTGCGCCGCGAGCAGGCGCGCAAACAAACTGCCGTAGCGGCTCATCGGGCGAATACGCTAAGACGCACGGGCACCGGCACCACGTGGTATGAAGGCATACCCCTCACCGCGCACGGTGTCGATCCACTGGGTGCCCATGCTCGCGTCGCGCAGCTTGCGCCGCAACCGCGCAATCTGCACGTCGACTGTGCGCTCCTGCGGTTGGTAGCTGCCTACTTGCACCGCCTCGGAAAGCGCCTCGCGTGTCAGCGGGGTGCCAGGCTGCTTGGCCAGCGTAACCAGAAGCTTGAATTCAATACTGGTGAGCGTCACGACACCGCCGTCGGCGATGACTTCACGCTTGAGGAAATCAATCGACAGTCCTGCAAAACGCAGCACAGCGGTGTTTGCATGCTCGGGTTTCGTGCGGCGCAGCAGCGCACGTACGCGTGCCACCAGCTCACGGGGTTCGAAGGGTTTGGCCAGATAATCGTCGGCACCAATCTCCAATCCGAGCACGCGGTCCATTGGATCGCCACGAGCAGTGAGCATCACAAGGCCGAGGGCCGAGTACGCCGCACGCCAGCGGCGGGCGAGTTCGAAACCATTACCGTCAGGCAGCATTACATCAAGCAGAACGACGTCCGGCTGGCCTGCCGCCAGTGCTCGCTCGCCATCGCCCGCGCTCAATGCCGTTTGCGTGGACCAGCCCTCGCGTGCCAGCAACTCCACCAGCATGGCGGACAGTTCGGCATCGTCATCGACGATAAGGATCTGCGGTTGCATTCGCGGCATGGCCCTTTATTTAGCTATACGACAGCGCTGTCGCAATTCGTCGTTTTTCGTAGACGCGCACAGCACCGGGCGGCACTTAATATTTGCACATGCTCAGTACGATGCATCTGCCTTTCACACTCCCATAAGAGTCCGCCATGCACAAGGTTCACTCACGCCCCCTTGCCTCAGCCATGGACGCCGTCGTCACACCGGCATCCGCGTGTCATGACCAAGACCATCACAGACACCAGAACACCAAGACGCGTGCAATGCACACTCGACGGTTTGCCGACCTCCCCCGAACCCTAGCCCTCGGTGGACTATGTGCAGCGATGCTATGGGCCAGCGCCCCTGTAACGGCCAGCGAACGCACCCTGGCGCAGGCCTGCCGCAGCGATGCGCGAAAATTTTGCACCAGCCTGCGACCTGGCGAGGGGCGCATCGTCACCTGCCTGCGCGAGAACACCCGTCAGTTGTCTGCTGCATGCCAATTCCAGCTCAACAAGATCGACACCTGTGCAGTCGAAGTGCAGCAGTTGTGCGCGGACATACCGGATGAGGGCGAGAAGAAACAGTGCCACAAGGACAGGCGTACCAAGTTAAGTGCGGGTTGCCAAGCCGCGGCCGGAGACTGACCATCATGGATCACATCGCCTTGAATGACTTCGCGACTTCCGATCTACGGCCCTGGCTCAGCGTCTTGATTGTCGTCTTGCTGGGTATTGCTGCCATTGAAGGCATCGTCCTCTCGCGTCGTACCCCGGGTGGCTATGATTGGCGAGCTTTTGCCGCGTCAATCGCTGATGCAATCGGGCGCGGCATCACCGACGCAGTGTCCACCGGGCTCGGCCTGGTGATTGCGATTCTGCTGCTTGGCTGGATCTACGAGCACCGCCTGTTCACCATCACGATGGACACCTGGTGGGCCTTCGCACTGTTGTTCGTAGGCGAGGAGCTTTGCTACTACTGGTACCACCGAAGTGCCCATCGCGTGCGCTGGTTCTGGGCGACGCATGCTGTGCATCATTCACCCAATCAACTGACGCTGGCCACCGCTCTGCGGCTCGGCTGGACGGGCAAGCTCACCGGTACGGCAGTGTTTTTCGCGCCCTTGGTGTGGCTCGGCTTTTCACCGTTGGCGGTGATGCTCGCGATGTCGGCCAATCTGCTCTATCAGTTTTGGCTGCACACCACCTGGATACCGAAGCTGGGAAGCGTGTTTGAGCGCTGGTTCAATTCCCCCTCCAACCACCGCGTGCATCACGGCAGCAACCCGGAATACCTGGACTGTAACTATGGTGGCGTGCTGATGGTCTTCGACCGCCTGTTTGGCACTTATGTGGAGGAACGCGCCGATATGCCACCGCACTATGGCCTGACCAACCCACTGCTGACATACAACCCGTTGCGCATCGCCTTCCATGAGTGGATTAACCTGGTGCGTGATGTGGCTAACGCACGCAGCCTTGGGGATATCTGGCGTGCATTGTTCGCACCGCCCGGCGCACGCAAAATAACGACGACGAGCGAAGGATCAAATAGAGAGCCACCTAGCGTCAACGACTAGTGAATCACCCCTGATTCCCTCGGCACTTTCGACTGACTGCTTTTGGCCGGTTGCCGCCTGTCGTGACGGACTCTTCCTAGGTGCTCAGGCGAGCAAATGAGTGCAAATGGCTGGTCAGATGAGTGCAATTGCATATTGGCAATAGCAACAGACAGCCCCATCCGCACGAAAGCTGTTTGCCCCGATGACATAGCCTAACAGCGACATCCTGGGCGTGTCGCAAGCTCGCGCCGCGATACGTATCTTGTGTCGCATGCGCTAGCCGCGATACCCCCCGCATGTCGCAGACTCGATTTGCGACTCTCTGGGAGTGTCGTCGGGCAACGGTGCGATACACCGAGTCTGTCGCCAACACGCGCTGCGATACGCTGACCATGTCGCATGCAGGTAGCTGCGATACAGCCAGCATGTCGCAGCTGCGGTTTGCGACACACTTACTGTGCCGCATGCGGCATTAACAGTGCCTGATCAGGCACCGCAAGCAGCCGGAAGTGTCACCATCACAGCCTCATCTGGCGCAAAGAATGCCCAAACTGGCACTGCTTTTATTGGTTATATTTCGACATAAAAACAATATAAATCAATTACTTATATTACAAATACGCAACCAAAATCTCGACCAATGGCAAGCATTTTTGAAAGCATCGTTTTTTGATGCATCTCCGCTAGCGAGCTTCGTGCCGCCGAGCTCGCCCCTTCAGCGCCATAGGCGCTGGCTGCTTTTCGATTTTGATGACAAAAGGCTTGCGCGCGCTTTTGCTCACGGCGCACGCTGAATGTAGATGAGAAGCGTGTCGCGTGAGTGAGAGCGCGCAACTCTTACTCGCGCCGCGAGTAAGAGGGCGTTGGGGCAGTTCGGACGGAACAAGAAAAAACGAAGCGAAGGCGTAGTGCATTTCAGTTTAGGCCGAACTGCCCCAACGCCATTCGCGCAGCGGCTTAGCTTTGTCATCAAAACAACAAGAAAGAGATGACGACCATGCAGCCAACAACCTTGAAGCGGTACCAAACCCGAGCACGCAATTTTTATCAGCATCGCTGCGGCGAGGCTGATCCATCTTCGGCGCAGATCTGCGCGGCTTTGCTTGCCTGCGCAGGTAACTATTGCCCCAACTCATTCAGCACGCTCAAAAATTCGCTGATGAACGATCAGCTTGCTCGTGGCAACAGCGACACAGCTACTGCAATCAAAAAGCTGATCAATCCGGTCACAGCGCCTAATAGCAAGATGCCCCGAAAATCCAAGCTGAAACAGATTCGTAAAGTCCCATTCGAGGACTTCAAAGCGTTGTACAAGCATCTTCACGCCGGGGGTAATCTCGATGAAGCCGCCTCGCTTGTCCTGACGTACTGGATAGGCGTACGTCCCTGTGAAATGCGCACGATCTCCGTCTCAGGAAACCAGGTGAAAATCATCGGTGGCAAAAAATCCGCAGAGTTGCATCGTGGCGCTGACCGAACCCTGGTGATCGACAAACCCAAGATTCTGAAATTGATTGAATGGGCCGCTCATAGGATGTCGAAATGCCCGCGCACTAACACGGCGATTCGAGATCGATTTCGTCGAGAGGCACGAACGCTATGGTCGAGGCGCAAACAGGTTCCGACACTGAAGAGCTTTCGACACCAAATCGGCTCCATTCTGAAAGCGTCCGGAGAAAGCCCGGAAACCATGGCGTACATCATGGGGCATCAGTCAACAGAGTCTATCAGTGTCTACGGCGATGGTCGTTCTGGTGCAGACCGACAAAGTCACCTCAGACCGGTAGAGGGTCTAGACCTGTCGAAGGTGCGAAAACCCAAGAATCCACCGCGATACGGTGCTGGAAGAGTTATTGGTCGGATTGAGTTTCCAGCATCCACTCGTGGCTGGCTTCCAGGCAAGTCCACCGCACCTAACTCCAGGGGTAGCTAGCATCTGGATAGGGGATCCCCGCTCATCGGCACATGAAAAAAGTCCATCTCCGCCCCACTCAGTCATCAGCGAGGCGCACTTGATTTCGACCATTGTTCTTTGCTGCGTACAGGGCCCGATCAGCCATTTCCATTAGTTCATCAGCAGTGCGCTCGTGGCTAGAAGCAACGCCAGCGCTGAGGCTCACATGAAAATCCGATAGTTCACCGGCAAAACTGATGCTTAAGAACTGCTGGCGGATTCCGTCAAGAATGCTTACAGCCTGCTCACCAGTACAATCAGGCAGCACAGCCATGAACTTTTCACCGCCGTAACGCCCAAGGCTATCAACTCGGCGCAAGCGTTGGCGCAACAAGTTGGCAAGTGCACGTATGACATTGTCGCCAACAGCATGTCCGTGGGTGTCGTTCACCTTCTTGAAATGATCGATATCCAGCATTACTACGCTGGCTGGTTTACCACTGCGTAGTGCACGCTCTTGCTCGATAGCCACTTGCTCCTTGATATCAGCATGCTTTAGCAACCCGGTCAGGCTATCGCGGGAGAGTGCGTTACTGAGCAGGCGAGCGCGTTGGGCGCGGGCAAAAACTGTGGCTATCAGACTGTTATCTGAAATCGGCTTGGTAACAAAGTCGTCCCCCGCTCTGATTAAAACGCTCATCTGGAGCGCGATATCGGTTTCAGCGGACAGATAAATGATGGGCACTCGCAACCAGTCGTCATTGAAGCGGACCACCTGTGCAAGCTCCGGCCCAGAACACCCAGGCATGTTGACGTCCAGCATCAACACTTCAGGATGAAAGCGGGCCATAGCGTCGAACAATTGCAAAGGATCGTTGACGACTTCAACCAGCATGTTGGCCCCACTCAACACCAAACGGTATCGACTGGATAACTCGCGATCATCGTCAACGATTAATACTCGATAGGGCTCACCACTCTGCTGGTTGAAACATCGCTCCAGGCGATTTTCCAGCTTGGCCACGTCAACAGGTTTGCTGAAGAACCCCATTGCACCAATGCGCGCAGCTTGTAATTGGGTGTGAAAATCGTTCTGGGTGGTGAGTACCAGAAGCGGTAATGAGTGCTCTAAGCGCTGCTGCAATGCTGCGGCGTAATCCAATCCAGTCTGTTGGCCGTCGCCTAAATTAACATCAATGATTAGTGCATCCGGCAGCTGTTCAACCAAAGCCGCATCGAGTGCAGCGGTGGTTAGGAAATGTGATGCCTGATAGCCGAATGTATTAAGTGTTAAGCGGATAACCTCGCCAACCTTCAGCTCATCTTCGAGAATATAAACCCTGTAAGCACCGTCACGATTAGCCCCAACACTGGGCGTTTTTAACACAGGTGCGACTGAAGCTTGAGAAACCTGCTCCACACTAGCCAGTTGCTGTAGTTCGTTTACCAGCCCCTGCAAACCTTGCCGCTGAAGCTCCAAACTGCTCAGCCACTGTTGCGTCTGCTGCTCCAGCAACCTGGCACGGGCACCCAACTCACTGAAACCGAAGGTACCAGCACTGCCTGCCAGCCTATGTAACTGATCGCGCAGCTCAGTTAAGCGTTGCAGTTGCTCGCTCGGGTCAGCGCATGCCTGTAGCTGCAAGGCTTTATCAGCCAGTTGTGGCAGCTCTTCGCGTAATCGCTGTGAGAACTGCTCACCCAGCTGTTGCAGATGCGCCTGCAAATCAGCCATTTGCTGTTGTCGTTTATCCACGAGACCGACTCCAAATTGCACGAATTTGAGTCGCCAGTTGCATCGGATCAAAAGGCTTAATGATGACGTCACGCGCACCCAAACTGCGATAGTGCTCTATCTCATTTGGCTGAACTTTGGCCGTCATAAAAGCAACAGGGATCTGCGTGATGTCGACCATCCTGCCAAGTTCCTGAAGTGTTTGCGGGCCATCCATGCCCGGCATCATGACATCCAGCAGAATGAAATCAGGAGCAAATCCTTGAACTTGGTCGAGGGCATCCTGACCACAACTACAACTCAACACCGTAAAACCACCGACCGCTTCCAGTGCCACCTTAGCAACTGCCTGGATCGATGGGTCATCCTCGACATGAAGAATTCGTTTGAGGTCAGGCATATCCATTCTCCTTGGTCGGCAACAGTCGAGCCAGAATATCGAGGAAGTCTTGAGCCTCCGTTCTGGACTTTGCGAGCGCCGCTTCAACGCGGCTTAGTTGTTCCGTTGAAAGCTCTGTCGAGGACAGGACCACTATCGGCAGTCCAGGGCAAAGCTGGTGAATTTCCTCTATAAGCTCAAGACCATTACCATCAGGCAAGTTCAAATCCAGTAACACCAAATCCAGACTGCCGGCGATTAGACGCTGACGGGCTTCGTTTAAAGTGGCTACGCCAATAAATTCCGCCAGGTGGCGGCCCTGCTCGGCAATCACCACGCGCAAGTCTGCATCATCCTCAACATGCAGAATGCGTGGCTTCTCATGCATACCACTAAGCGCCCGTCGCAACCCACCCAACAAGCGGGCTGGATCAATCGGCTTATCCAGCCAGTCCAGCACATGCAGCCCCCCCTGAAGGCTCAGTTGGCCTTGTTCACTAGCCGCCGAAATCACCAAGATAGGTATGTCTCGGACATTGTGATCGCGGTGTAACTCCTGAATGAACTCCACGCCATTGCCATCTGGCAGACGTAAATCCAACGTAATCGCGGCTACCGGTTCGCGCTCAAGTAGCTCTCGGGCAGCGGCCAGGCTATGCGCCAGCAGAACGCGGTAGCCAGCCCCTTGAAGCAGCATTAGCAGTAACCGTGCAATATCAGCCTCATCTTCAATAACCAAAATAGTCGGCCGTTGTAGATCAGGCGCAGGCGTGTGAACCATTAAAACTGGCAGCTCAAACCAGAAGGTACTGCCATGCCCCTCCTGCGAGTCAAAGCCGATAAGACCGCCCATGCGCTCAATCAGTTCTTTACTGATGGCCAGTCCCAGCCCCGTACCGCCTTTCTGCCGCTGATCGCCACTTTCAGCCTGAGAGAACTTATGGAAGATATGGCTGCGGAAATGCTCGGGAATACCACTGCCTTGATCCGTCACGCTGACCCGCACACGGCCATCACGCAACGTCGTATGCAAGCGGACCTGACCACCGGACGGGGAAAACTTGATGGCATTTGAAAGAAAGTTGGATAACACCTGCTGCAAGCGCAGGGCATCAGCCCTAACTTGGAGCATCGGTATAGGGTCCAGGTGCAGTTCTATCTGATGCTGACTTGCATAGGACTGATTGCAGCTCACGGCCTCTTCTAGCTCTGCGGCGAGTGCCAAGTTACTCAGTTCGAAACTGAGCTTGCCCGCAGCAAGTTTGTCCATGTCCAACAGGTCGTTAATCAGATGGCTAAGGCGCTGACTGTTCTGCTGAGCGATTTCCAACATCGCTCGCATGGACTCAGGAACAACCCCTAACGCACCACCATTAACCAAGCCCAGCGAGCCTGAAATAGACGTCAACGGTGTACGCAGTTCGTGGCTGACGGTAGAAACAAAGTCGTTTTTCAGTTGCTCAATGCGTTTCTGTTCGCTGAGATCCATGGCTGTGCCACTGGCACGCATCATCTGACCATCGCTTGAATATTGGATTAGCGCCCGTATCAGTACCGGCAAACTGTAACCATCATGCGTCAATAAGCGACATTCATGATTTAGGTATTTCTCGGCTTCACCTTCCGAGGGTTGCAGCAGGTCTTGCAGCACAGGCAAATCTTCGGGGTGAAACAGTTGCGCCCAATCGTTGAACGGCGGCTGGGGGCCCTCATCGGGATAATCGAGCATCTGCCACATGCGGGGGGCGGCATAAAAGCTTGCACTCTGCATATCCAAATCCCACCAGCCATCATGACCGCCCTGAAGCACACGTTGCAGCCGCACCTCGCTGTTGCGTAACTGAACGGTCATGTCGCCAGCAAGTTTAAGTGCTTGCTGCTGGCCCTGGGCAAGGGTGCGCGTGAGGAAAAACAGCAGCACACTGATGATGCCGCCCAGAAGAAGGAGAAGGTCCTGCCCCTGATGGAAGCGCTTGAAAAACCCTGGCTGGGCATAGAAGGCCAAAGTCCAGGTCTGTCCAAACAGTTGAAGTGTTGCCTGACTTAATGCCGCACTGCCGGACTCAACACTCGGGGCGCTGACGAACAGCTGTTGCTCGGAATCGACTTTGGCGCCGGAGAACAAGGCAAAATCAATCTGCAACTTGCGCCCGTCAAGAATCCCCCTCATCAGATCGCTGACACGGTACGGGCTGTAAACAAAACCGCGTAAGGCCTTGAAGCGCTCTTTCGTGTTAGTTAACGGCGCACCTGAACGATAAACAGGTACGTACATAAGCAAACCGGCCTGAACCGGGCCTGTCGTTTCTTGCAGTAGCGTCACTTTACCGCTGAGCTGTGCCTTACCCGTTTCTGCAGCTTTGCGCATGGCCGCTCTGCGCATGGGTTCGGAGTACATATCAAAGCCGAAAGCCGCAAGATTACGCCCGCTAAACGGCTCTAGAAACAGGATGGATGTGTATAAATCACGAGTTCCCGGCGGGCGCACAGAGAAATCAGCAAACCCTTCGTTGCGCACAGCAGCCTCAAATTCTGCCAACTGGCCAGGCCAGATTACCTGACTAAAACCCACGCCCAGAATGCCGGGATAGTTGGTCTCCAGGTCAAGACGCTGCACATAGTGGCGCCAGTCGTCACGGCTGACCGACTCACTCGCCTCAAACAAACCAGCCCCTCCCAGCAAAATTTGCCGATGATTATTCATGCGCTTTTCAACAGCTTCTACCACCTCGTCGGCTAGCTGCTGAAAGTGCAGTTCAGCTGCTGCTTGCTGGCTGGCGCGCAAGCCATACCAAGCCCCCACCGTTGCGAGCAAACCACAGAGCAGAACCACAAGCGGCATCATGCGAGGGCGCAGGGATAGGAGTTTTTCAAGTGAACTCATAATTCGTCTTCCTGATGGTGCAGTGGCAGCTCAATCCAGAACGTGCTGCCCCGTTGCGGCTCACTGACAAAGCCAATAGTGCCCCCCATGCGCTCTATCAGCTCTTTACTGATGGCCAAGCCAAGACCGGTACCGCCTTTTTGACGGCTGTCGCTCGCGTCGGCCTGGGAAAATTTCTTGAAAATGCGAGCTGTGAAATCCGCGGGTATTCCAGGCCCCTGGTCACTCACCAGAATGCGCACAGACTGCCCCTCAATCTCGCTGTAAAGGCGAACCTCCCCTTGCGCTGGGGAAAACTTCAGTGCATTGGACAGCAGATTGCTCAACACCTGTTGCAGACGCTGAGCGTCAGCCAGCACCTGCAGGTCTGGACAATTGGAATGCAGTAGGCGAACGCCAAGATGCTGAGCGAAGCCCTGATGGCTGGCGTCGCACTCTGCCAACAACTCATCCAGCTTGATCGGTTGCAGATCAAAGCTCATTTTCCCAGCAATCAGCTTGTCCATATCCAGCAGATCATCAATCAACTGACGTAAGCGGCGACTGTTACCCTCCGCAATCGCCAGCATGTCTTTGATGGCATCAGGCACTGCGCCGAGAGCACCGCCATTGATCAAGCCAAGTGAACCGGTAATGGAGGTCAGTGGTGTGCGCAGTTCGTGACTAACGGTGGACACAAACTCATCTTTCAGCCGCTCCAGATGCTTGCGCTCGGTAATGTCACTGATAAAGCCATGCCACATGACGCTACCGTCGGGACAGCGCTGCGGTGCAGAACGTCCTTCAACCCAAATAAGCCCCTTAGTGGGATGTTGCACCCGGTACTCCTGATGCCATAGCTCAAGATTGGCGGCAGAGGTGGCAATGCTTTCACTTATCCCCTGCACATCATCGGGGTCAATCAAGGCGTATACGGCAGTAGCATCGTTCGCAACTGCCTCCGGCGTAAGCCCATAAATACTTTCAATGCCTTGGCTGGCATAGGGGAAACAGCTGCGACCGTCTTCGAACAGTTGGAACTGATAGACCACGCCCGGCAATTGAGCACTAAGAAGTTGTAAGCGCTGCAGCGCTTCTTCGCGATAACTCAGATCATGAACAATGCACAGATAGCCTAGATCGAACTTGTCATCCAGACAGACGGGAGAAAGGTTCAACAACACCGGTACCGTATGGCCGGAGGCATGTCGCATCTGCACTTCATGCAGCTGGCCCTGGCTGCTGCCTTGAGCAGGTATTGAACGCAGTGCATCACGGGTCAACTGGCGATCATTTAGCGGCAGGAGCAACTCAAGTTCTCGCCCGTGCAGGCCATCTGCGCTGTAGCCCAGCAAGGTGGCAACACCTGGGCTGGCTTGTTGAATCAAGCCAGCCGGATCGACCACCAGCACGGCGGCACCCGCACTACTCAGCATGGCTTTGTGTACGGCAGCTTGCTCGCGCTGATGACGTGACTGCAGGCGCAGCTCAAAGAGTTGTACGGTTTGTTGCGCAAGCAGCTTCAAGCTTTGGCGCTGTTGCTCATTAAGTTGACGCGGCTGCCGGTCAATCACACACAAAGTGCCAAGGTTATGGCCATGCCCATCGCTGAGCGGCATACCGGCATAGAAGCGAATATCAGGGTCGCTGGTGACCAATGGGTTATCGCTAAAGCGTGGGTCGAGCAGCGCATTTTCGATTTCAAAAAGCTCGTTACGATTGATCGCATGGGCACAGAAAGCCAGCTCTCGTGGTGTCTCGCTTGCCCCCAACCCGACACGGCTCTTGAACCACTGGCGCTCGGCATCAACAAGTGAAATCAGCGCAATGGGGGTATTACAGATCTGCGCCGCCAATGCAGTGATGTTGTCGAACATGGCTTCGGCAGGTGTGTCCAGCAGCTCGAATGCAAGCAAAGCTGCAAGTCGACTGGGCTCGTTAAGCGGGGCCTGAGGGTGCCCTGGATGCTTGCTCATAAATTGGCCCGCTGCGTCGACGTTGTATGGAGGGGGAGTTCAAACCAGAAGGTACTGCCCTGACCTTTGACGGAGTCAAAACCGATACGTCCATGCATGCGTTCTAGCAACTCCTTACTAATCGCCAAGCCAAGACCTGTGCCACCTTTCTGTCTGCTATCACTGGCATCTGCCTGGGAAAACTTGCTGAAAATTCGGGTCTTAAAATCTTCATCAATACCCGCCCCTTGATCCTGGACACTGACCCTAACCTGATCGGCATGCTCCTCGACCAACAGCCTTACCTGAGTACCCGGCGGAGAGAACTTGGCTGCATTGGATAGCAGATTAGCCAGCACCTGGGCCAGGCGCTGCTCATCCACCACAACACGCACACTGCGGGGAGGTCCCACCAGATGCAACGAGACCTGATGTTGATCTGCATAGGGCTGATTATGCGCCACGGCCTCTTCGAGCAACGGCCATAGCCACTGATCGCGCAGCTCAACGCGAATCTTACCGGCCATGAGCTTTTCCATGTCCAGTAAGTCGTCAATCAACGCCTGCAAGCTTAGGCTGTTGGCATGGGCGATTTGCAGCAATTGCTGCATGGCATGAGGCACCTCACCCAGCACCCCACCGTTAATCAGCCCCAGCGCACCGGCGATGGCAGTCAGTGGCGTGCGTAATTCATGGCTGACACTGGCAGTAAACTCACTCTGTAGACGCTGTAAACGCAACCGCTCACGCATGTCCTGCACATGCAGAATGCGCACCTCATCAGCCCCACCCAAAGAGCCAAGAATCGCAGCACTGCACTCAACCGGAATCTGCAGATGCTGCGTATCAACCAAGGTCAAAAACCAACTGTTGTTATGCCCTGGGCGAATAGCCGAGACATGTGCAGAGAGCGACTCATGCTCAGTTGGCAGGCAATATGAGTGGAGTGGGCGACGCAGCAGTTGCTCTGCGGGCAATTGCAATAACCGACTAAACGCCTGGTTCACGGCAAGCAGCACACCTTCAGCCGACATCAGCACCATTCCTTGCGGAGCTAATTCAAACGCCTGAAGAAAATCTCGTTGGCTTTGATTGAGCGCCAACAACAGGTTGGCTCGGCGTTGCTGCGTGTGCAGGGTAAAACCGATTAACCCGGCCACGGTAAAAGCTAACCCCCAACCGAGTATGCGCAACCCGATGAAGGTTTTCCTCGCGGGGGTCAGGGACGCTGCCTGAAGTTGCCACTGGGCGCCAGCCAAGGAAACAGGTAGCACTACCGCGCCTTGATTGGCAGCCTCAGCCGCCTGATCTGCTGGCGTAAACGTCACAGCTATACCGCGCTTGCGGGCTATAGACTCGACTTCAGCGGCCAGTTGTTCGAAATCGATAACGGTACTGATCAGCCCCCAGTAGCTTTGGTCATTTAAAAAAACCGGTACTCGGTAGATCAACCCTTGTCCCCCCTGAAGCAGAGGCAGCGGCCCTACCAGATGTGGCTTACGGCTGGCGATGACACGTTGAATGGCCGGCCACTGCGCGGCTAGATCCGGGTAATAAAGCCCCAGAGCAGACTCATTACCTGCCAGCGGGTAGAGAAAATCAATGCGGTTACCTGGTGCCAAGCCTATGTTGCGAATATGCCGCCCCTGCTCAAAGAGGCCGCGCAGCCAGGGCTGTAATTCAGTTTCATCGATGCGCCCCTGCTTGGCGGGAATGTAGCTGGCAAGACCGGTAGCCAGATGCAGGGTGGCGTTGAGTTCAGCCAGTAGTACTGCCCGGACTTCATAGGCATGGGCCAGCAGGCGTTGCTGCTCAAGTTCGTGCTGACGCAGGCTGTACTGCCGTAACAGCAGCTCCACACCCAGGCCAAGAATCAGCAGAATGGCCAGGCTGCTCAACATGCCCGTGATCAACCTGCGCGGGCTGTGATCACTCATAGGGCAGACTCCACGGGAAGTTCAATCCAGAACGTGCTGCCCTGACCTTCTACCGAGTCGAAACCGATCTGCCCACCCATTTGCTCAATCAACTGCTTGCTGATGGCCAGCCCCAACCCGGTGCCACCCTTCTGCCTCGTATCGGTTGCATCCGCCTGAGAGAACTTGCTGAAGATCCGCGACCGAAACGCTTGCGGGATGCCAGGTCCCTGGTCGCGTACGCTGACCCGCACATGACCATTCTGGGTTACAACTGCAACCTCAACGGCGCTGCCCTCTGGGGAAAACTTGGCCGCATTGGACAACAGATTGGCCAACACCTGCCCCAACCGCTGACTGTCTATCCGAACCTGTAGATCACCTGCTGGCTGAAGTAGCTGCAACTGGACACGGTACTGCTCGGCATAGGGTTGGTTCTGTTCAATAGCCGCTTCGAGTAGCTTTTGCAGAGGCTGCAGACGCATATCGAAGGTCATTTTTCCGGCTATGAGCTTGTCCATATCCAGCAGGTCATTGATCAATTCGCCAAGACGCTGGCTATTACCCTGAGCGATACGCAGCATGTCCTGCATCACAACAGGCACCTCACCCAAAGCGCCACCGTTTATCAGGCCAAGGGCGCCTGCAATAGCCGTCAGTGGCGTGCGCAGCTCATGGCTGACTGTAGAAACAAACTCATTTTTCATCTGCTCGATGCGCTTGCGCTCGCTGATGTCACGTATCACGGCAATAAAACGAAGCTCGCCCTGATAGGTAATCTGCGACACAGCCAATTCCATAACAAACTTTTCGCCGCTCTGCCGCTGGGCTGATAGCTCTACGGTTTTACCCAGAATGCTCGCGACGCCACTCTGTAGGTACGACGTAAGGCCTTCATCATGCTTGGCTCGATTAGCATCAGGCATAAGCAATTTGGCGCTCCGCCCTCTTATATCCTCCAGGCGATAACCGAATATGCGCTCAGCGGCTGGGTTAAAGGTCTCGATCAGCCCCTGCTCGTTAATCGTGATGATGGCGTCAATAACGTTATCAAGCAGAGTGCCCAGGTATTCCTCACGCTCGCGAAGTGCTTTTTCGGCCTCGACCCGCTCACTGAAATTCTGAATTTGCGATACGAAATGCAAAGGCTGACCCAGGGCGTCGCGCACCAGTGAGACGCTGAGTAAAATCCAAAGTACCCGCCCTTGTTTATCAAGGTAGCGTTTTTCCAGCTGATAGTCGTTGATCTCGCCATTGAGCAGCCGCTGCAAAAGCTGCAGGTCAGTCTCAAGGTCATCGGGGTGGGTGATGTGCTGGAAATCCAGCTGCAGAAGCTCACTACGGCTGTAACCCAGCATTGCGCTGAGTGCATCGTTGACCTCAAGCCAACGGCCATCCAACCCCACCATGGCCATACCCTGAGGCGCGGTATTGAATGCCCCGCTGAAACGCTGCTGGCTAACGCGCAAAGCATCCTCTGCCTGCTTACGGTCACTGATATCCCAGACGAATCCGGACACCCAGAGCAACGCACCCTCTTGGTCGTACTCACCGCGCCCTTTCTCTCGCACCCATACGCTGTGGCCATCCGCGTGCTGCAACCGATAGGTCAATTCGAACGTCTCTTTTCGTTCGATAGCGCCGACGGCCTGATAGGTAATATGCAGGTCATCCGGGTGGATCACACTCGCATAGGTTCTAACTCGATTATCGATAAAGTCGCTGGCCGGAAAGCCGGTTAGTTGGGCTATCTCATCGCTTACATAGCGCATGGTCCAATTGGCATCATTCTCACACCGGTAAACCATGCCAGGCAGGTTGGCAACCAAGCCACGAAAGCGGCTTTCACTCTTCTGCAGCGAACGCGTTGCGGATTGCAGCTCACTGATATCACTGGCAATACCCAAAAAGCCGGTGATCTGCCCGTGCTGATCGAACATTGCACTAACGGTCAGGTTAACTTGGCGCTGACTGTCATCCTTGCACTGGTAAGTCCACTGCCGGGTTTCGGGTTCGCCGCTGCGGGCCTGGTGAACAAACACCTCAAACCCGCTGATCGCCATCCCAAGTTGCTCGCTTAACTGCAGGCCACGCTGCTCAACCTCACCAGCAAGGTGAAACAGTGCTGGCGTATGCAAACCAACAACCTCGTCAGCGCTGTAGCCGAGCAGACGTTCGGCACCGCGATTGAACAGGGTAATCCGGCCAGCCGGATCAGTAGCGATCACGCTGACCCCTGTGGCTGAATCGAGCACTGCTTGCAGGAAGGCGCGCGCCTGATAAATCGCCTCTTGCTGTTCACGCACTTCAGTGATGTCAGCATGCGTGCCATACATCATCAGCGGCTGACCATCGGCACTCCAACTGACGACGCAACCGCGATCATGCACCCAGACCCAATGTCCGTCCCGGTGGCGCATTCGACACTGGCAGTCGTAATAGGGTGTTTCACCGCGAAAATGAGCCTGAAGCAACTCCCCTGAATGCTCCAGATCATCTGGGTGGGCATGGCTCAACCAGGTGTTAATGTCGATGGGGGCGAGCTCATCCAAGCGATAGCCGATGATCTCAGCCCAGCGTTCGTTGAATACGGTTGCACCGGACTGCACGTTCCATTCCCAGGTGCCGATATTGGTACCTGCAATGATGCTCTGCAAACGCTCGCCTTGGCTCTTTAGGGTGAACTCAGCCATAGCTTGCTCGGTAACATCTTGTACGGTGCCGACCAGGCGCACCAAACGCCCCTCAGCGTCGGGTTGCAGCCGCGCTAATTCCTGCACCCAACGCACCTCGCCATTTGGGCGAATAATGCGGTGGCGAACATTGTGCTCACCTCCCGCATTTACCCGAGCCTCTGATGCTTCGACGATGGCTACATCCTCAGGATGCACACAGCGCTTAAAGCCCTCAACGCTAGGGGTGAAATGCTCAGGGTCATAACCGAAAATCTCATAGATAGGCGCTGACCAATACAGACTGCCATCATCAAGATTGGCCTCCCAATGCCCGAGGCGAGCGATACGCTGCGACTCATCCAAGCGTTGCAGCAAGACCTGGCGGGCATGCTCCTGCTGTTGACGCTCCAGCACGGCACCAACCCAGCGAGCAAAAAGACGCAGAAACTCCAGGTCCGCGTCGTCGAATGGCGCTTTACGAGGCTCAGCTGAGCAAAACCCCAGCGTACCGAAGACACGATCACTGACTACAACTGCAATTCCGATATAGGTTTCCAAACTAAACGCGGGGTAACAGGGGTGGTGCGCATACTCGCTGCTGCCCATATGGTCGATAGCCAATACATCACGGCCAGCTAGGGTGAGGCTGCAGTATGTTTCGCCCAGACTGAAGTGCTGGCCATCTTGTAGCGTGCCCGGCGGAGAAAACTGCGCCAGCACCTGATAGTCCTCGCCCTCAATCCGACTGATGAGTCCCAGTGGGGTACCATAAAAATCAGCGCCCAGTTGCAAAGCAGCGCGCAGTTGCTGCTGACTATCCAAATGAGCCAGTGCAGCAATTTGGTTAAGTGCACTTAACGCATGTTGTTGCCGCTGCAGACTTTGCTGGGTTTGCTGACGCTGAATATCGCGACGCAACGCCTCAATCAGCTGCCCCAGCGTTGCCAAAACAGGCCTGAGCTGTTCAGCGAACTCATCAACATAACCACCTGGACGGTTTGCAATACCCAGCATGCCAACCATCTGACCGTTAGCGAACAACGGAAACCCCGCGAAAGCCTCCAAAGGTGGATGACCAGGCGGTAAACCACCACGCCGGGGATCTTCGCCAGGGGCATTAGTGATCAATGCCACGGCATCGCGAAGCACGCGCCCGAATAACGTGTCGAGGTTATGAAACTCCATTCCCTGATCTGCACGCTCAGAATAAAAATCAGCGCTGGCCTGATCCCAGGCGATATTGCTGATGGCATAAGTGCGCAGGTAAGGCAGGCCTTGCCGATCTTGGAGCACCTCACCGATAAAACCGAACTGGCTTTCAGTGACGGCCAAAATGCGATTAAGCAATGTATTAAAACTGTCGCGTTGATTATCCGTCTGGATATATTCAGCCTGAGCCCAGGTAATCAACCCTAACAACTCACGGGCTTGCTCACTTTCTCGGTGACGTTCCTGTAGGTCAGCCTGATGAATGAGCAACTGTTGCCGGGTGTTGTACCGAGTGGCCCAGAACATCAAAAACAAAAGGCCAAGAGCTGCCAACCATGCAACTGACCATCTAATGAACAGCTGCCATTTATCATTGAGGTGCTGCTCGTAGGAGTGGGCTACGCGCAAGCTCGCTGGCTCGTTCTCAGAGTGCTGTACCGATAACTCAGACTCAAGGCTGTTGGGCTGATCACTCTGAATGATCAAGCGCTCCTCGGCCTGCTTGGGATGCTGCCAGAGGGCGTCCCATTCACTTATGGTCTGCCAATACAAGCCCACAAACAACAGTGTCAGGCAAAGGCTGCCGCCTAGCACAATAAAAAGAGTAAGCGACTTGGGTTTGCTCATTATGTGCCACGCACCTATCAATTCAGGCCAACAAGCCGACGTAAACGAGCTAGTTTGGATGGATCTGCCTGACCGCTAAGCTCGGTGGCGGCAAGATGCATAAGTATGGCTTCACGCCGCGTGTTGATAGCCGGTAGCGCATAGCAAGCGCCGATAAGGTCCCGCAAAGGGATAGGTAACCGCCAGTGAGTCTTTAAGCGACCCGCCAACTTGCTGCTGCTATTGGCCAGAGCGTGGCTTAAGTCTTCCAGAGATAAGCTGTGCCCTTTATCACGCCAGAGTTGGGCCTGCCCCAACACACAAAGCTCACCCATGCGATGCAACAGCGCCGCACTGTGCAGCGGCGCAGGATCAATGCGGCAGGCCGCAGCCAAATCCGCTACGCGCATGCACAAAGACTGGGTCTGTCCGAACTGCTCCTGGGCAATCAAAACCAGCTCGGGATCCTGCAGCTCAGCCTCAGGCCGAAGGGTTAGCCCAAGCGCAATATTCATGCTGGTGGCGGCGCCGAGCGCCTGCAAAGCCTCGTGCACATTCATACAGGCTGAGCCGCCATTGCTGTACTGAGCACCATTGGCGGCAGCCAAAAGACGCGCGGTGATGGCAGGCTCCTCACGCGCAATCTCGTAAAGGCCGCGCAGCTCTGCAGGCTGCTTGCCAAGCGCGACGAGCCTGGCAAAGCTGCCCGCTTGCAACGGCATATCAAGATTTTCGCTTGTTTGCTCAGCCAGAAAATCCGTAAACCGCTCAACAGCTGGTGCGACAGCGGGGCTCAACGAAGTGGTGGCAGGTAGTAAACGGTCCAAGCAATCCAGCACCTTGGGTACCTGAAAGGGCTTGCTGATAAAAGCGCTCACCCGTAGCGACCGCACCTCCAGCACACTGTCACGATCTGCACGCCCGGTAATCATTACCAGAGGCACTTGAGTATCCTGCTTGCGGATTCGCTCAAGCAAACGAGTGCCAGGCCCGTCAGGGAGATTCCAGTCGCAAATCACCAGATCCGCAGGGTTGCTCTGCCACTCATCTAAAGCAGCGTTTACGCTGGTTTTACAGCTAATTTGCGCCTGCGGACGCAGGCTGTGAACGATTTGACGCAAGAGGTCAGCAATCCAGACATCGTCTTCGAGAATCATCACGTGCATCTGTCACTCCTACAGCCTTCATCCAATAAGGCTAGCGCAGCATTTTTTGTTATGTCTGTAGCTATGTATAGCCCCCGGCACCTGCTTAGGCTAATAAAACTTTACTTAAATGCTCGCTCTAAAATTAAACCTGGAGCCATCAGAGCTGGCTCATGACAAAAAACATGAGCACATTTAGTCAAAATCAAAAAACACATCAACGGCTTTTACACATCCAACCCCGCCTGAACACTCACAAAAAACATCACACTGACACATCAAACATATTCTTTAAAAGCCTGTCACTAAAAACAATTAGTTCCCGCAACACATCAACAAGGATTTCATCAACCAGTAGATATAACTGCAAGTCTTTATCATCATGAATCAGGCGATATTCAAGTTCTCCGGCGAAAGTTGAAAGGAGCTGCGCCCCCATGGTGCCACACGTGCCCCTCATCGCATGAAGCACCGATGCTACACCGACAGGATCTCGACGCTTGGAAAAATTAATCAATCTCTCAAGTTGATTTAATTGTGAAGGTGCAAAGCTATTCAATACACTCTTTATTAAACCTAGATTGCCACCAAATCGAAAGTTAATGAACTCAAACGACTCGACAACGGAACCACTACCTACCTCTCGCAACGATACAATTGACATCACCCCGCCACTGATTAAATGCCCCTGCAATCTAGCCACAGACTTAACCAGCTCAGCAGGAACAGCCAAACAATCTTCACCTAGCGCATATGGCGAGTTATTTGACATTCTATAGCCACTGCATTCCAATACGACTCATAAAAGCTCCGAAATAAAAACCAAAACTATTTAAAACCAAACCTACCAGAATGAAGCAGAGCGACAAACTCCTCATAATCAATAGGTTTTGAATATAAATACCCCTGCATAATACGACAACCTAATGACTGCAAGGCAGATACCTGCTCCAGTGTTTCAACACCCTCCGCCACCAACTCCAACTCAAACGCTTGAGAAATCCTCACAATCGCATCAACGATTATCGCATCACTCTTATCGACCAACATGTCACGCACGAAACCTTGATCGATTTTTAAAACATCCAACGGGAAACTCTTAAGGTAAGTGAGACTGGAATAACCCGTACCAAAGTCATCAAGCGCAATACGAACCCCCAAAGCTCTCAATGATGACAGCAACTGCTGGGTTCGCTGTATGTTCTTAGCAAGTACGCCTTCGGTAATTTCCAACTCAAGAAAGCACGATTTAAGACCTGACACCTGCAGAGATTCCTGCACCATCTGCAAGAATGACTCCTCCCGAAACTGCACAGCCGATATATTGACGCTAACAATAATATTGGCACCTTGATCTATAAGCGACTTAGCATCAAAACACGCCTGTTGCAGCACATACTTCCCTAACGGAATGATCAAGCCGGTTTCTTCAGCCAATGGGATAAAATCTACCGGCGAAATTAACTCATCATCTTCACCACGCCAGCGCAACAAAGCTTCCATACCAACAATCTTATTTTCATCAGCAACTACTTTGGCTTGATAAAAAACCTCAAAAACCCGAGCATCCAATGCACTGCGCATGTGCTGTTCAAGTAGATGGCGCCCACGTGTAGACTGCTCAATATCTGCAGAAAAAAAACGGTAGCGATTACGCCCATCGACTTTTGCTTGGTACATTGCGGCATCAGCATGGCGATATAATGATTCAGCATCATGAGCATCATCCGGATATAGGCTTATTCCGATGCTGACACTCAAGTCATAGCGACTCCCTTGAATTGAGAATGGAGAGTTAATAGCAACTAAAAGCCGCTCAGCAAAGTCACCGACTGCGTCAAAACTGGAAATCTCGGGCAAAAGAACAACAAACTCATCACCACCCTGCCTACTTACCGTATCCAAACTTCTTGACACCTCCTCTAAACGATCTGCAACATCCTTAAGCAAAGCATCGCCCACTGAATGGCCTAACGAGTCATTGAGCAGTTTAAAATTGTCCAAATCCAGCAAAAGCATAGCCACGCGAGTATTGTTGCGACGCGCTTTCTGCAAAGCCTGCTCAGTTCGATCCTGAAGTAGCGCGCGATTTGGAAGCCCTGTTAAAGCGTCATGATTAGCGAGTCTTTTAGCTGCTTCGTGCAGAGCAAGGTGAACCTTTATGTGCGCCCTAGCCACTTGAGCATTAAGGGGTTTATGAATGAAACCAATGCCACCAGTCTCAAGCGCACGAAGTTCATTATCGACTTGAACGTGGGCCGTTACGAAAATTATGGCCGTATCACATAATTTGGGATCAGCTTTAAAAGCTTTACAGACAGTAAAGCCACTCATGCCATCAAGCTCAATGTCGAGCAGAACTAAATCAGGCTTGTGTTGATTCGCGAGGGCAAGCGCAGTAGGGCCATCACTAGCCAGATAGACATCTCCCAAATCGCGCACCATCTCACGCAAAACGAGAGCATCAATTTCCTGATCTTCGACAATAAGAATGGTAGGCCTAACGCCCATTCCCGATGTGCGGAGCTGCGGCCTTAAATCACTCAATTGCACTCCATGGCATTCTGCCCATCATTTACAGCGTTTCCCTCAAGAAACGGCTGGTGAGTCTCTCATTAAAAATTTCAGAAAACACCACATAACACAATCACTACGCCAGCATCGCTGCACGGTCTTGGTGCCTCGGAGGCCGAGAGGCCAGCTAAACAGTACGGCGATCAAAGCGTCACAGACAAGCTTGCACGCAACGTTTCACTCTCAACTCTAGTAGATGGGTCGGTAATAGCGACTCCATCACCCGCATGCTGCAACACCGCATGAATGGGAAAGCCCAGCCACAGCCCCGCAAAAGCCTTTTGTGTTTGGCCGTATCAGTCATTTTTGTAATGAGGAACGCTACAGAGGCTCTACAGCCACCCGCCTTATTCGACCTGAGATCATAGGATCAAAAGTCCTATGGTCTTTTCAGGCAAAAAAATGCCGGTCATATGACCGGCCTCTTTCTATCTCGCTGCAGCGGCGCTGGTTATCCAGTCGTCAACCTCATGCTGAAGCCAGCGGCTTGCTCGGCCTATCTTCACCTGTTTCGGGAAGTCACCCTCTCGGATACGGCAGTAGATAGTTTTACGACTCAATCCGACTTTGCGGCTAACCGCATTGAAGTCCAGAAGGATCATCTCAGACATAACCCACCTCCCAGAAAGAGAGGCTGGTGGATTCATGTGGGCACTGCGGTGGTAATGCATTCCTCATAGCTGACTGCTCTGCCGGATCATGCCTTCCAGGCATTAGTTCTACTTTTCCAATTCCGCCGCGCATCAAGTAGACAACGTCACAGCAGCAAACCTAGAGGCTCCGGATAACCTCACACCTGTATATTTCCACAGCAACCTAGACTGCGCAACAAAATACTTGACTTTCCCGAAACTTATCCATTCTCGAACAAATCCAGCTGCTCAGCCTGATGCTCATCCTCATCAGGACTATCGAGCAGGCGGCTAAGCGCGGCATCGAAAGCCTCCATGGTCGGGCGCATCTGAGGCAATTTCGCTTCAGGGTTATTGCGATAGTGCGTAACAACAACACCTGTTTGTCCGTGTGACTGCAACGCGTCACTATCGAAATCCTTGATGCCGTTACGCTGCATGAACTGCGTGCATGTGCGCCGAATATCACGTGGGCTAAATTTTGGAATAGGCTGGCCGTTCATTTTGGCGTGGTCAGTAGCAAACCACTCGCTCACCGCATGAGACAAACTGGACGCGTGAATCGGCTTTTGTCCACCAACACTCCAGGGGTATACGGCCCCTGGAGACTGCAGGGCACGAACCTGTTCGAGTACCTGCAAGGCCCGGCGGCTTAAGGGAACGAAGTGAGCACGTTTTTTACTGCCACGCCCTTTGCTATCGATGATCTTCAAGTACTTCTTTTGAAAGTTGTAGCTGGTCCAGGGCTCACGAATAAACTGGAGGGGACGCTGCCCTGCAGTAGCAAAAGCAAAGTGAAAGACACGCGCCATAATCGAACCAACCGAATCGATCTTGGTAATGGTGTGCCAAAATTGCCTCAGCTCCTTATCAGTCAGAGCGCGCTCGCCAGGCTTTGAAGTGTTCGGGACAGTCACTGGATCCGCAGGATTCATCTGAAGTCCGTAGCTTTTAGTACTGCTTCGGTCGATATGATGCTCAGCTTTCAAGCCAAAATTGAAAGCAGCTACAAGAAACGAACGAACCTTGCCCGTCTGACGCCCAGCGCCCCTGTCCCAGATTGGTTTCAGCAGAAGATTCACATGCTCCGGCCTGACATCCTTGGCCTTCATATTCATGATGTCGAGCCTTTCCTCTTGGCCTTCCTTGCTCACAGCTACAACTTTCTCGCCTTCGAGATCCTTAGACAGCACACGCTCGAACTCCTTGATCTGCGCAGCTGAAACACCATCACGGCGACGGTCTTCGATGTAATCCCGGAACAATTCGGACAAAGTGCCTTTTGAAGCCTCTATTGCAGCAAGTCGCTGCTGCTCATGCAGCTGGCGTTGGCGTTCTGCTTGCTCGACCTCTTCCTCGGCAGCACATCTGGCTAGGTAAGCCTTAATGTCACCATGCTCTGCCGCGATCTTTGCGTAACGTACCGCTTGCTCGCGAAGCTCAGTAAGTGAGAGACCGGGGCTTTTCGGTGTTTTCTTGAAGACACCCAGCTTAATCTTCTGCTGGCCTCCTTCATCGCGGCGGCGGTAGTAGGCCTCGACAGCCCCAGAGGCACGGCAATCGAACAAGATTGATCCACTACCTCGGCCTGGCAGTGAATCGGTGGCAGTCTGACCAGGCTTAAGCGCCTTCAGCTCTACATCTGTCAGAAATTTCCTACTACTCGCCTTGCCCGATGCCTCTGCCATTTTTGCGTACCGTTTTGCGTACCGTTTCTTAGGGCATGACCGGCCATACCCAGAACCAAGGGGAAACACCTAACCCCTTGAATTTAGGATAACGCGCTAAATCGGCTTTTTTCGGGAGACGCTGGGAAACGACCAGAAACGTGCTTTTTACTGTCTCATAATCCTTTGGTCCACGGTTCGAGTCCGTGTGGGCCCACCAAATAAAAAGCCGCGCATTGCGCGGCTTTTGCGTTTCTAGCCGTATCGACTTCATATCTACCCCTCAACCATTCTGCCTTTCCACAAACGCAGTAAATGCCCCCAGCGGCAGCGGCTTACTGAACAGATAGCCCTGAAACTGCATGCAGCCGTTGCTGAGCAAAAACTCCTGCTGTGCTTCGGTTTCCACGCCTTCGGCTATCACCGTCATACCCATGCTTTGCCCCAGGGCGATCACCGTGCGCACGATGGTTTGGCTGCTGGTGTCGGTGAGAACGTCGCTGATAAATGAGCGGTCTATTTTCAGGGTGTTGAGGGGCAGGCGTTTGAGGTGGCTAAGGGAGGAGAAGCCGGTGCCGAAATCGTCCAGGGAGAAGCGCACGCCATGCTCGACCAATATGGCCATTTTGCGCATCAGGTCGTCGATGTCGTGGACGATCAGTGTTTCGGTCAGTTCCAGCTCGAGGTGACGTGCGTCGATACCGTAGGTATTGATCAGCCCGAGCATGTCGGTGACAAAATTGGCTTGGCGAAACTGCTTCTGGCTGATGTTGACCGCCAGGCTGATGTCGCAGTAAAGCGGGTCGTCCTTCCAGGCGCGCAGTTGGGTAAACGCTTGCTCCAGCACCCACTGGCCAATCGGGATAATCAGCCCGGTTTTCTCGGCATGGCCGATAAATTCGGCGGGAGGCACCAGCCCGCGCAGCGGGTGCTGCCAGCGGATCAGCACTTCGGCGCCGGTGACGTTGCCGGTGCTGTCCAGTTGCGGCTGGTAGTGCAGCACAAACTGCTGCTCAGCCAGCGCGGCGTGCAGGTCGCGGTCGAGCATCGAACGCTCGGCGGCGTCGCTCTGCAGAACATGCAGCAGGGCAAACAGCATCAACATGGCCGCCACGCTCTGTATCCAGGAACCGGCGATGCGCACTTCATCCGGTAGGTGGAAGGCGCTAGTTGGGCTCCAGGATGAGGAGGCCAGAACGGTAAATAAGCTGAGGCATAACAGTGCAACGCCGTAGCGCAGCCAAAGGCGCTCGTCGCGAAATGCCATCAGCGCCGCCACCGCAAGCGGCAGCAGGTATAGGTGGGTCGCACGCGGCGCGGCGGCGGTGTGCGGGTCCATCAACAAAGTGGTGCCGACAATCACCAGGATGATCACACCGAATAACAGCAGATTGGCCAGCCGCACGCGGTTGCGCAGGGTCAGGATAAATATGCCAAGGCCGCAGAGGATCATCAGCAGGTCCATCAGCGCGACGCCCCACTCGCCGCGCAGGCTGAAGAAGAGGCCCCAGAAGCTGCCGACCAGCAGCAGTACCAAGCTGGCAAGCATGCGCATGCGCCGCTCGCGGCGTTGACCGATCAGGGCCAGGTCGGGCGAATGCCAGAGCTTGAGAATCTGCTTGAGAAAGGCAGAAAGGACGGTCATGAAAAATCTCTGAGTGACCTGTTGTTTCGCGACAAAAGTCGCTCGAGGCATGCCCGCACTACGATTGGGAAATGGGCAAAGATGAGTGTAGACGCCGTAGCAAGGGCCTTCTGCGTGATTGCATACGACGCAGGTAGCGCTTACTCGGTATTGCGTTTGTCCACCTAACTGCTACGACCAACCAGGCGATTGCGACCCAGTTCCTTGCCGCGATACAGGCGCTGATCGGCGCAGCGATAAAGCTGCTCGGCGCTGCTGCCATCGACAGGCCACTCGGCCAGGCCGAAGGTAGCCGACAGGGCAATGTCCTGATCACCGTAGCGCATTGGCTGGCTGCACAGCTGCGCGCGCAGACTTTCCACCAGCGGTTCGGCGCCCTGACCATCAGTATTGCGCAGCAGCAGGCCGAACTCCTCGCCGCCCAGGCGGCCAAGGGTATCGGTGGCACGCAGACGCTGGCCAAGGCTGTTGCAAATATGCCGCAGGGCCTGGTCGCCGGCATCGTGGCCGTACTGGTCATTAACTGCTTTGAAATAGTCGATATCCAATACCACCAGCACCAGCTTGGCCTGGCTGCGCTGCGCCTCACGAATGCTTTGTTCCAGGCTCTGCTGGAAACTGCCACGGCTGGCCACGCCGGTCAGCGCATCGGTGCGCGCCATGTGTTGCAACTGCTGGTAGGCAGCGGCGCGGCGGGCTTCGTAGAGGTAGACGAAGACCAGAATCATCAGCCCACAGAACACTGCGTTACCCAGATCAATCAGGCTCTCGGCATCCCAGTGGATCGGGTAGGTGTAGAGGTACAGCAGGCAGGCGCCGATGACGAAGGGCAGCGCCAGCAGGCTGCCGCGCTTGAGACCGAGCAGCAGGTAGGACATCACGGGGATGCTGTAGACCCAGACGAAGGCGGTTTTCGAGGCGTTGGGGATAACGATGATGTACAGCAGAAAGCTGAAGGTCGGCAGCAGGTAGAGGTAGATCCAGGGCAACAGGTTGCGCGCCCTGACGACGCGCCAGGCGCCCCACAACAAGACGCCGGTGGCCAGCAGTTCAAAGCTGGCAAACAGGTAGTTGCCGGCCATGAATTGCAGCACGCAGAACACCCCGAGGGTCAGCCCGGTGGTGGCAAATATCATACGGATCAACGACCGCTGGCCGACATCCTGCAAGTCGGTGACGGCGGCGCTGCTGTCATTGCCCGGTTTGGTTCGCGGTCGAAAAAACATGGCCTGACGCTGTATAGATGGCGGTTTGATGGCTCACTGTGCCTCAACTGCCAGCTCCTTGGCCAGATAGCGTGACATGAACCGTCGACGTCTCGGCTTACGTAAGCGTCGCAGGCCACTTGCTGCGTAGGCCCGCAACCCTTTCATAGAGCCTTGCTCGGCAGTTCTCGTACCGCCCGCCGGTTGCCCACTGCGCGCAGCGCCACCCATAATCGGCCGCACCTGATTCTGGATGTACTGCGCCCATGGCCATTGCCCGCGACGACCTCGACCAACACGGTTTGATCATCGGCGTTTCGCCCGAGCGTTTTCGCGCCGTGGCCATGCCGCTGCTGTTCGACCACCTGAATGCGCAATGCGAGGGCACCATCGCAGTCAACCGCCAGGCGCGCATCGTTTGGATCAACGACAAGTACGCCGAGAAGGTCGGCATCAGCGACCCACGCAGCGTACTCGGCAAGGAGATCGAAGAAGTACTGCCGGCCAGTCGCCTGCGCGAGGTAGTAGAAAGCGGCCAGCCGAGCATGCTCGATCTGATGGCCTTCGGCAGCGAGCATTTCGTGGTCACGCGTATTCCGTTGCGCGATGAGGACGGCACCCTGGTCGGCGCACTGGGTTTTGTACTGTTCGACCGCGCCCGCCACCTCAAGCCGCTGATGTCTAAGTTCAACCTGCTACAGAGCCAGCTAGTCGCCACCCAGCACGAGCTGGCCAAGGCGCGCCGCGCGCGTTACACCATCGCCGGATTTATCGGCGCCAGTAGCGCGGCCAGCGAGGTCAAACGCCAGGCCCGCCGTGCCGCACAACTGGATGCTACGGTGTTACTGCGCGGTGAAACCGGCACCGGCAAAGAGCTGCTGGCCCAGGGCATTCACAACCTGTCGCCACGGGCCAACGGGCCGTTTGTCGCGGTCAACGTCGCCGCCATTCCGGAAACCCTGGTCGAAGCCGAACTGTTCGGCACCGCGCCCGGCGCTTTTACCGGTGCGGATCGCAAGGCGCGGATCGGCAAGTTCGAGGTGGCCAACGGCGGCACGCTGTTTCTCGATGAAATCGGCGACCTTCCGCTACCGCTGCAAGCCAAGCTGCTGCGCGTGTTGCAGGAACAGGAGGTCGAGCCGCTGGGTTCCAACCAGGTCAAACCGCTGAATGTGCGGGTGATTGCCGCCACGCATATCGACCTGGAAGCCAAGGTCGCTGCCGGGCAGTTCCGTGACGATCTCTACTACCGCCTCAACGTCCTGGCCCTGCGCGTGCCGCCGCTACGCGAGCGCCGTGAAGATATTCCGGCGCTGCTGGAGCACCTGCTCGATGATATCGCCAATCGCTCCGCTCAGGCCCCGCTCGAAGTGAGCGACGACGCCCTCGTCCTGCTGAGCGCACAGCCCTGGCGCGGCAACGTGCGCGAACTGCGCAACCTGCTGGAGCGCGCGCAACTGGATGTCGACGGGCGCCTGGATGCGTCAGCTGTGCGGGCGTTGCTGGTCGATCCGGTGACGCCCGCAGCGCACAACCTTGCCCCACAGCCGGCCGCCACAGTGGCGCAAACCCTGGCAGAGCAACTGGCGCAGGCCGAACGCCAGGCACTGATCGACGCCCTGCAAGCCACTGCCGGCAACCGCCAACAGGCTGCGGAACGCTTAGGCATTTCCCGCGCAGGGCTGTATGCCAAGCTGGCCCTGCATGGGTTGGGTAAGCATGATTGAGCCTGTCGCGATTTGTAGCCCGGATGTAATCCGGGGAGTACCACACAACCGAGCATTTCCCGGATTTCATCCGGGCTACGGAATGTAAGAACGTAGCAACCTGTAGGAGCGGGCTTGCCCGCGATGCTTTTGAGCCCGCAAGAGATCGCGGGCAAGCCCGCTCCTACAAAAGCGAAAATCCAGAATTCTGGACTTTAAGCTTACTCAGCAATCCAAATATCTGGACTAATTCCAAAAATAAAGACACACCCTCCTCCCCCCAGCAACCCCGCCGTCTCCCCTATAACCCCACGCAACCCCTCAACAGCAAGCCTTCCCCCCTCTTCGACCAAAGTCGTAGCCCTGCCTGGCACAGCTTTCGCTCTAGTCTGCTCAACGCTTTGTCTCGGTGCCTGATTTCACGAGCAAGCTCATCAGCGTCGCCATAGAGCGGTGCTTAAAACAACAACAAAAGGAACCAGCCATGGGTACCCTCGGTATTCTGATTTCCCTCGCATTGTTGATGTACCTCGCCTACCGCGGCATCAACGTGCTGATCCTCGCCCCACTGCTCGCGTTGCTGGCATTGCTGTTTGCCGGCGATATTGGCCTGCTGCTGCCCACCTACACCCAGGTGTTTATGAAGGCCATGGGCGGCTATGTGATGCAGTTTTTCCCACTGTTTTTGCTCGGTGCCTTGTTCGGAAAGTTAATGGATGATTCGGGCTCAGCCCGCGCCATCGCCCACGGCATCGTTGCCAAAGTCGGCAGCGAGCGGGCGATTCTGGCCATTGTGCTGGCGTGCGGCATCCTCACTTACGGCGGCGTGTCGCTGTTTGTCGTGGCATTCGCCGTGTACCCGATTGGCGCGGCGCTGTTCCGCGAGGCGGGCATTCCCAAGCGGCTGATCCCCGGCGCCATCGCCCTCGGCTCGTTCACCTTCACCATGACCGCCCTTCCCGGCACCCCGGCGATTCAGAACGCCATTCCCAACCCGTTTTTCGGCACCGACGCGTTTGCCGCGCCGGGCCTTGGGGTGATCGCCGGGCTGATCATGTTCGGCCTCGGCACTTGGTGGCTCACCGCCCAGTCGCGCAAGTTGATGGCAGCTGGTGAGGGCTACGGCGAGCACCGCGACGATCCCATCGTCGAGGAGAAGCGCAATATCCCTGGTTTCTGGCTGGCACTGCTGCCGATCTTTGTGGTGATCGGCCTGAACTTCCTGATGGCCAAGCAGATTCTGCCGAGCCTCGGCACCAGCTACCTGGCCAAGCCGGAGTTCGGCGGTCTGCAGGACGCCAAGTCGCTGATCGGTATCTGGGCGATTATCGTCGCCCTCAGTGCGGCCATCCTGTTGCTGATTGCCATGCATTGGCAGCGCTGGATGAACCTGAAGAAGAGCGTCAACGACGGCGCGTTCGGCTCCATGCTGCCAATCCTCAACACCGCCGCCGAAGTCGGTTACGGCACGGTGATCGCCTCCCTGGCCGGCTTTGTGATCATTCGCGACCTGGTGCTCGGCGTCTCCGCTAACCCGCTGATCTCCGAAGCCGTAGCGGTGAATATCCTCGCCGGCATCACCGGTTCGGCGTCTGGCGGTATGTCGATTGCGCTGAAAACCCTCGGCGAGCAGTACCTGACCCTGGCCAACGCCGCCGGCATCAGCCCAGAGCTGCTGCACCGCGTCGCCGCGATGGCCTCCGGCTGCATGGACACCCTGCCGCACAACGGCGCGGTGATCTCGCTGCTGGCGATCTGCAAACTGACCCACCGCGAGTCTTACAAATTTATCTTCGTCAACACCGTGGCCTTCCCGATGGTGGCGCTGGTGGTGGTGATTACCCTCGGCACCATGTTTGGCAGCTTTTGATCCGATGCATCCGTAGGAGCGGGCCATGCCCGCGATAGATTTCGCGGGCATGGCCCGCTCCTACAGGGTGACGCCGTTTCCCCATCCCGTTTTATGAGTACCCGCAATGAGCAAGATCATGACCGCCGCAGCAGCTGTGGCGCGCATCCCGGACAACGCCAACC
>JAHJXZ010000010.1 GCA_018827205.1 Gammaproteobacteria bacterium
ATTTAGGATTTCGTTGGAAAATTGCGCTACCGATTCTGCTGCTGGCTGTTTTGTTGGTTTCTATGGGAGTTTTGGGGATGCGAGGCATCACCCAGGTTGCAGACTCAAGCACGAAACTGACAAATCGATTTTTGCCTGGCATCTTTTTTTTGCTGAATGCCGATCGTGATCTTTATCAGGCCTTTGTTGCCGAGCGCAGCTTACTTGATGAGGGGGCGAGTGCGTATGCTGAAGCATTGACTGCTGCGCATGCAGAAAACCTGCAGCAGGCTTATGACCGCGTACATAAATTCGCGGACATGCGGCCTGGTGACGAAGCGATGCAATTGGTCGCGCAATTCGATGCGGGTTTTGAACGGTGGAAGTCTACTTCGCAAAAGGTCTTGCAGTTGGCTACTAGTGATCCCGAGGCAGCCAGTGTCTTGAGTTTTGGCGGCAGTGAAGAGCAGTTCGAGGCGATGCGTACTGCTATCGACAAGCTGGGTGAGATGGATGATGCGGCAGCTAATGCTGAAGGAGTGGCAGCTATTAAGCTGGGTAAAACCTTGAGCTGGCAGCAGGGCGTGATTATTGCGATCGGCTTGGGGGTTTGCCTTGTGCTAGTGGTTGGCTTTCCAATTCTAGTAACCGGACCTTTGCATAATCTGCTTAATCGTATCGAGCAGATTGCGGATGGTGATGGCGATTTGCGAGTGCGTCTGGACGTTTTGTCTAATGATGAGTTGGGTAAGCTCAGCCATGCGTTCAACCGATTTCTCGATAAGTTGCAGCCGTTAATCAAGGAGGTCGGGCGAGTTACCGGGGAAGTTGAAAGTTCTGCGCAAAGCCTGGCGGGAATGGCCGCAGCCAATGATCGGTTGATTAGCAGTGAGCATGCTGCAGTCGATCAGGTCAGTACAGCTGCAACGGAGATGAGTTCTGCGGTGCATGAGGTGGCGCGTAATGCGCAAAATGCAGCTGATGCTGCTCGTAATGCGGAGGCGCAGTCGCGAGAGGGTGCGCAGGTCGTAGGCGCCACGATCAGCTCGATTCGCCAGTTGGCGCAAGAAGTCGAAAGTGCATCGGCAACCATTCAGACCCTTGAGCAAGAGGCATCTAATATCGGTGCGGTATTGGCTGTTATCAGGGGTATTGCAGAGCAAACCAACTTATTGGCACTAAATGCGGCTATTGAGGCTGCGCGTGCCGGAGAGCAGGGGCGCGGCTTTGCGGTTGTAGCTGATGAGGTACGCGCATTAGCTGCGCGTACGCAGGAGTCGACCAAAGACATTCAGGTGATGATCGAGCGCTTGCAAGTCGGTGTGCAGAATGCGGTTAAAGCTACTCATTCGGGGAGCACTAAGGCAAGGCAAAGTGTCGAGCAGGCAGCCGGAGTGGATCAGGCGCTTACTGATACCAGTGACTCTGTGCAGCGTATTAACGACATGACCGCACAGATCGCAACAGCCTGCGAAGAGCAGAGCAGTGTGACCGAAGAGATTGCACGCAATATCAGTGACATTCGTGACTTGTCCAATGAGGCGGCGCAAACCTCTGAGCAGAGTGCTCAAGCCAGTCAGCGGCTATCTGAGTTGTCGCATGGGTTGAGCAAGCTGGTTGGTCGGTTTCGTGTCTAATGTGCGTTTCGATGGGCTAAGTGTTTGAAGCGGTTGTAACTTCGGTTTAAGCCGGTACAATGGCGCGGCTCGCTTCTGGCGAGCTGCGTTATGGTGGCCCTGCCGGTCCCCCCGCAACGATTACCTGTGAACCTGGTCAGATCCGGAAGGAAGCAGCCACAGCGGGGACATTGTGTGCCGGGGTGTGGCTGGTGGGGTTGCCTCCAGTCTTGTATCTGGTTGATTTATAAAGGTTCTTCACTCCAAGCCACGCGGTGGTACAAGGAGTGATACAACCGTGTCGACCGTCCCAACCTATCTCCTGTTATCTCGCCGCTCGGTCTATTACTTCCGAATCGTGGCGCCTGACGTCATTCGCCTGTTGTTTCATCGCAGGGATATACGTCGTTTTCTTCAGGCCCGCTGCAGACGCGAAGCCCTGATACGTGGGCGTGAGCTATTGCTGCAGGTTCAGCGGCTTTTCAGCGAGGCGTTTCAAGGTATCAGGCCGTCAGTTGGCCGCTTGTGAGGTGTGTGGGAGTCAGCGGCGTGAAGACTCGCTAGCTTGGCGCCTGGCGTCTGGGTGCCTCAGTAGCAATGTCACAATGGAGTATTGGCTGCGGGTCCATTGGTGTCGCTGCCTGAGGCACCTCAGTTGTCCGTATACGTGCGAATAGCGAGCTAGTCTCAGGTTCCTTGCCTGCAGGGCGCTGAGCATTCTTAGCTTGTGTGGTAGCTAAGCACGCTGTCCTGTTCCTTCAATGCTTTACGCATATCCGCTGGGATGCTGCCGGAGCGCATGGCAAGTTCCAGGCGGATATCTTCCAAGCTTTGGGCGAAGGCTTGCGGGTCAGTGCGTTGAGATGCGCTGAGTACGCGGCTGTACGCGGTTGCGTCGCTAGCATCCAGCAGCGAGAGAACAACCCCGCCGTCGGGGCGGGGCTGGCTGAAAGTAGCGCGCAGCGGGGCAAACAGCTGTTCAACGAGTTCGCGGTTAATGTTGTCCATGACCATGCTCCATCCTGAGGTTGATAGCTTCAGACCTCGAAGATGCTCGATGGTTCGCAGGTCCCATTCATCAGGCAGTCAGTGACTGTCGGGCGCGCTCGATAACCTGCTCAAGGTGTGCACCACTGTACTGGCCTGGGTACAGGCGCTGGCTGTGCTTGGCGATGCCGGCATCGTTAACGATAGTGAAGCTGAAGCTGCCTTTGCGAGCAGCCAGGATGCGGCAATCAAACGGTGCAAATGCACTGGAGAGGGTGCGAATGGCATCCTGAATTTGGTGTTGAGTGTTCATTTGTTGGGTGTTTCCTAAAACAGCGGGCGCGTCATTGCGCTAAATAAAGCTCCAGGCTGTCGACTTAATGTGTCGATTGCATGTGCAGATAGGAGCTGGACTGCGCGCACAAGTTCCCATGATGGTTACGGTGTGCGGGTCGGTACGTCGGAGGCGGGCTTGAGTCAGCGCTTGCGCGGGACGGCCAGATCAGTCAGCAGGTTGGGATATGGGTTAGAGCTGTGCGGCATTACCCGTGAGTGATGCGCTCTACCTGGAAACCATCGAGGGGGCCAAAAGGCCTGATTGACTTACAGCGTGGTACTAACGGGGCGGATGATACCCGTCTGGTTAATTTTTCGCCAGTTAATTTGCAAGCAATGCTGCAGGCTGGCCATTAGTGGGCTGCGCATCGGATGCAATTTGCCCCATGCTCCGTTAGGATTAGCCCCACTTTTGCTTTCCTCTCGTGACGGGTTTCGATGAGTTATCAGGTTCTTGCACGCAAGTGGCGTCCGCGCTCGTTCAACGAAATGGTTGGCCAGACTCATGTGCTAAAGGCGCTGATCAATGCGCTCGATAGCCAGCGACTGCACCATGCCTATTTGTTCACGGGTACCCGTGGTGTGGGTAAAACCACGATTGCGCGGATTATTGCCAAGTGCCTGAATTGCGAGACGGGTATCAGCTCGACGCCTTGCGGTGTCTGTTCGATTTGCAAAGAGATTGATGAAGGCCGCTTTATCGACCTGATCGAAGTCGATGCTGCCAGCCGAACCAAGGTTGAAGATACCCGCGAGTTGCTCGACAACGTGCAGTATTCACCGAGCCGTGGGCGCTTCAAGGTCTACCTGATCGACGAAGTACACATGCTTTCTACCAGTTCTTTCAACGCGCTGTTGAAGACACTGGAGGAGCCTCCGCCCCACGTCAAATTCCTCCTGGCGACCACGGATCCGCAGAAGCTGCCGGTCACGGTGTTGTCGCGCTGCCTGCAGTTCTCGCTGAAGAACATGCCGCCGGAGCGGGTGGTTGATCACCTCACGCATGTTCTGGCGGCGGAAAATATCCCGTTTGAAAATGATGCGCTCTGGTTGCTCGGCCGCGCGGCCGATGGCTCGATGCGCGACGCGATGAGTTTGACCGATCAGGCAATTGCTTTTGGTGAGGGTAAGGTGCTGGCCGCCGATGTGCGCGCCATGCTCGGTACGCTTGACCATGGCCAGGTCTACGGTGTGTTGCATGCCCTGCTGGAGGGTGATGCGCGCGGTTTGATTGAGGCTGTACGGCATCTGGCTGAGCAGGGGCCGGATTGGAATGGCGTGCTGTCCGAGATGCTTAATGTGCTGCACCGAGTAGCCATTGCCCAGGCGCTGCCCGAGGCGGTGGATAACGGTCAGGGTGATCGTGAGCGGGTGCTTGAACTGGCTCGGGTTCTGCCTAGCGAAGACGTGCAGTTTTATTATCAGATGGGTTTGATAGGGCGACGCGATTTGCCGTTGTCGCCCGACCCACGCAGCGGTTTCGAGATGGTGCTGTTGCGTATGTTGGCATTCCGCCCGGCGGATACCCACGATGCGCCGAGGGTGGCGCTAAAGCCGCTGGGGATTAGCCAGGCCACTGCTGATCCCGCGACCAACCCAGTGGCCGGTGCTGCTATCGTTGCACCGGTTAGTGTTCCTGTACTGTCTTCCCCTGTGGCGCAGCCTGCACCCGTTGCAGAGGCGACCCCTGTCGCGCCTGTAGTAGTGCCTGAAATACCGGCTGCCGTAACTCCGTATGTACAGGCAGAACCTAAAGTTACGGAAGCGGTTGCGGTGCAACCTTCTCCGGTCGAAATTGCACCTGCACTTGCAGTCGCTGCTGTAGTTGATCTGCCCTGGGAAGAGCAGGTTCGAGCGCCCGTTGCTGAAGCGGCTGAACCTGTCGAGCCTATTGCTCCCGAAGCGATTACTGAGGCAGTGCAGCCCGCAGCGCTTGAATCGCAGTCGGCCGAGTCTGTGCCTCTAGCTGATGTGGATGACGATGAGCCGCCACTGAGTGACTACGACTATGTCGAAATGGACGCCGAAGCGTTTGATTACGACTTTGATGCAGTAGAGCGTGCCGCATCTGCCGAGCCTGAAGTCTTGCCGGCGGCGCAACCGGCGACCGGGCTGGCGGCAGATTGGCTGGAGCTGTTCCCGAAGCTCGGCTTGTCCGGAATGACCGCCAGCATCGGGGCTAACTGCACCCTAATAAGTGCTGAGGGTGATAATTGGTTGCTGCACCTGGATCCTGCGCATTCAGCGCTGTTCAACTCAACCCAGCAGCGACGCCTGAATGATGCGCTCAATCAGTTCCACGGGCGCGAGCTCAAGGTGTTGATCGAGTTGTGCAAACCTGAGCAGGAAACACCGGCGCAGGCAGCGGCGCATAAGCGGGCCAATCGCCAGCGTGAGGCCGAAGCCTCAATCCATCAGGACCCGGTTATTCAACAAATGATTCAGCAGTTCGCCGCGGTTATCCGCGCGGACAGCATTGAGCCCCTGGATACTCCAGTTAACCCCTAATTACCGAGGACTTACACCATGATGAAAGGTGGCATGGCCGGCCTGATGAAGCAGGCTCAGCAGATGCAGGAAAAAATGCAGAAGATGCAGGAAGAGCTGGCGAACGCCGAAGTAACCGGTCAATCCGGTGCTGGGCTGGTCAGCGTGGTCATGACTGGGCGTCACGACGTCAAGCGTGTCAGCTTGGACGACAGTCTGATGCAGGAAGACAAGGAAATCCTTGAAGACCTTATCGCAGCAGCGGTAAACGATGCCGTGCGTAAGGTTGAGCAGAACAGCCAGGACAAGATGTCCGGTATGACTGCCGGTATGCAGTTGCCACCAGGCTTCAAAATGCCCTTCTAAGCGGTCATCCGCTGGCGCTGTATTGCAGCGCTGGGAGTCGGTGTGGGTATCCTCAGCCCACGCCGGCTGTGCCTTGCTCTGTCAGGGCTCAATAGCCCGATAGGGTTTTGTTGGTAAAAGTTGTAGCCGTCGAGTATTTCTCCAATGAGTTTCAGCCCGCTGATTCGCCACCTGATCGATTCTCTGCGCATTCTTCCCGGCGTTGGACAGAAGACTGCTCAGCGTATGGCATTGCAGATGCTTGAGCGTGATCGCTCCGGCGCCTTACGCCTGGCCCAGGCGCTGACGCAGGCGATGGAAGGGGTTGGCCACTGTAAGCAGTGCCGCAGCCTGAGCGAGGACGCGGTGTGTCAGCTGTGCCTGGATCCGCGACGCGATGACAGCCTTCTGTGCGTGGTCGAAGGGCCTATGGATGTGTATGCGGTCGAGCATACCGGGTTTCGCGGTCGCTACTTTGTGCTCAAGGGGCATTTGTCGCCGCTCGATGGCTTGGGCCCAGAAGCGATTGGCATTCCCGAGTTGTTAGCGCGTATCGCTGCAGGCAGTTTTACCGAGGTGATTCTGGCCACTAACCCGACGGTGGAAGGCGAGGCCACCGCGCATTACATCGCTCAGCTGCTGGCAGGCAAAGGCCTGATTGTCTCGCGCATTGCCCATGGCATGCCGCTGGGCGGTGAGCTGGAGTTAGTTGATGGTGGCACCTTGGCGCACTCGATTGCAGGGCGTCGACCTATCCAGCTCTAGGCTTATGAGTTCAAGCGGCTTGATCGCCCTTGCGCATGGCGTAATCCTCTTCTTGTAAACCAAGCAAGCGCTTGGTAATTTCCCTGAAACCTCAGTGGGAATACCTCATGTCTGCCTTTCAGGAATATTTCGACGAATCGCATCAGTTGGTACGTGATTCGGTCAGGCGTTTTGTCGAACGTGAAATTCTGCCGCATATCAATGATTGGGAGGAGGCTGAAGAGTTTCCTCGCGAACTCTATCTCAAGGCTGGTGCTGCGGGGATTCTCGGGATTGGTTACCCGGAAGTTTTTGGCGGCAGTCATGAAGGTGATGTGTTTGCCAAGGTCGCGGCCAGCGAGGAGTTGATGCGCTCAGGTTCTGGTGGCCTGGTGGCCGGGCTCGGCTCGCTGGATATTGGTTTGCCGCCCGTGGTGAAGTGGGCCAAGCCGGAGTTGCGCGAGCGCATCGTGCCGCAGGTGTTGGCGGGTGAGAAGATCATGGCGCTGGCGGTGACCGAGCCTTCCGGTGGCTCTGATGTGGCCAATCTGAAAACTCGCGCAGTACTAGACGGCGACTTCTACCGCGTTAGCGGCAGCAAAACCTTTATCACCAGCGGTGTACGCGCCGATTACTACACAGTTGCCGTGCGTACCGGTGGCGATGGCTTTGGTGGCGTTAGTCTGCTGCTGGTGGAGAAGGGCACGCCTGGTTTCACCGTAGGGCGCAAGCTGAAGAAGATGGGCTGGTGGGCGTCGGATACGGCGGAGCTGTTCTTCGACGACTGCAGAGTGCCTGTAGGCAATCTGATCGGTGTTGAGAACATGGGCTTTGCCTGCATCATGGCAAATTTCCAGAGTGAGCGTTTGTCGCTGGCGATCATGGCCAATATGACGGCGCAGTTGGCGCTTGAGGAAGCGCTGAAATGGGCCAAAGAGCGCGAAGCGTTTGGCAAGCCTATCGGCAAGTTCCAGGTGCTCAAACATCGTCTGGCGGAGATGGCGACCCAGCTTGAAGTGTCGCGCGACTTTACCTATCGGCAAGCGGCGAAGATGGCTGCGGGTAAAAGCGTGATCAAGGAAATATCCATGGCCAAGAACTTCGCCACTGATATTACCGATCGACTGACCTACGACGCCGTGCAGATCATGGGCGGCATGGGTTATATGCGCGAGAGCCTGGTGGAGCGGCTGTACCGTGATAACCGCATTCTGTCGATTGGTGGTGGCTCGCGTGAAATCATGAACGAGATCATCAGCAAGCAGATGGGCTTATAGAAAGGCAGGTTTTACAAACGCCAGATAAAACAAACCCCGCGAGCGCGGGGTTTGTTTTAAAGCAGGACAGGGGCTTAAGCCACCTGTACCTCTTCAGCTTGCATACCTTTCTGACCGCGAGCGGCCACGTAGGTTACAGTCTGGCCTTCTTTCAGGCTTTTGAAACCGTCGCTTTGGATGGCTTTAAAGTGAACGAAGAGGTCATCGCCGCCGTTAGTCGGGGTAATGAAGCCGAAGCCTTTCTCATCGTTGAACCATTTGACGGTGCCAGTTTCGCGATTTGCCATGGTGTGTCTCTTAAATCGATACGAAGTGCGGTG
>JAHJXZ010000086.1 GCA_018827205.1 Gammaproteobacteria bacterium
AGGGTGCCGCCAACCTGGCCTGCACCGAGAATGATGATCTTCATGCAGTCTGTTCCTCAGCCGCGTGGGGCGGCAGCGATTTTCATCAGCTTGGCATAGTAGAAGCCGTCGTGACCGTCGACTTGCGGGAATAGCTGGCGACCGTGAGCGGTTTTATGGCCGAACGCACCGGCAATATCCAGTTCGCGGGCGCCCGGAGTGCGCGCCAGGAAGGCGGCGATATTCTCGCTGTTCTCCGCAGGCATCACCGAGCAGGTGGCGTAGAGCAGGATGCCGCCGACTTCCAGGGTCTGCCACAGGCTATCCAACAGTTCGCCCTGCAGCTTGGCCAGGGCGGGGATGTCATCGGCGTTGCGGGTCAGTTTGATGTCCGGGTGACGGCGGATCACCCCTGTGGCCGAGCAGGGGGCGTCGAGCAGGATGCGCTGGAACGGCTTGCCGTCCCACCAGGCGGCCAGATCACGGCCATCGGCGGCGATCAGCTCGGCGTTTAGGCCCAGGCGCTTGAGGTTTTCGCGCACGCGTACCAGGCGCTTTTCTTCCAGATCCACCGCGACTACGCCGGCCAGCGCGGGTTCGGCTTCCAGCAGGTGGCAGGTCTTGCCACCGGGCGCAGCGCAGGCGTCCAGCACGCGTTGGCCGGGCGCGAGATCAAGCAGTTCGGCGGCCAGTTGCGCGGCTTCGTCCTGCACGCTGACGCGGCCTTCGGCAAAAACCGGCAGGGTGGTGACATCACAGGCCTGTAGCAGGCGGATGCCGTCGCAGCTGAAGACGCAGGGCTCGGCTTCAAAGCCGACCCGGCGTAGCTCGGCCAGATAGTCGTCCCGTGTACCAAGGCGCCGATTGACCCGCAGAATCAGCGGCGGGTGGGCGTTATTGGCCGCGCAGATGGCTTCCCACTGTTCCGGCCATTGAGCCTTCAAGGCTTTCTGCAGCCAGCGTGGGTGGGCGGTATGCAGCACAGGGTCGCGCTCCAGGCTGGCGATAATGCTCTCTCCGTCGCGCTGGGCATTGCGCAGCACGGCATTCAGCAGGCCTTTGAGCGACGGCTTCTTCAGCTTATCGACGCAGGCCACTGTTTCGCCGATGGCCGCGTGAGGCGGGATCCGCGTGTAGAAAAGCTGGTACAGGCCGATCAGCAGCAGCGCTTCGACATCACGGTCGGCGGCCTTGAAGGGTTTTTGCAGCAGCTTGTCGGCAATCAGCGCCAGGCGCGGTTGCCAGCGGGCTGTGCCGAAGGCGAGGTCCTGAGCCAGGCCACGGTCGCGTTGCTCGACCTTATCCAGCAGCGGCGGCAGGCTACTGCCCAGCGAGGCCTTGCCGGCCAGCACACTCGCCAGGGCGCGGGCGGCAGCCAGACGCGGATTCATTGTCCGAGCACCAGGCCGGGGGCGAACTGCTCGCGGCGACTGTTGTACAGGTCACTGAAGTTCAGTGCCTTGCCGCCGGGCAATTGCAGGCGGGTCAGACGCAATGCGCCTTCGCCGCAGGCCACGGTTAGGCCGGTTTTGTCGGCCGCCAGGATTGTGCCTGGGGCACCACTGCCCTCGCCCAGCTCTGTTGCGTGCATCTTGATAGCTTCGCCATTTAGCGTGCTGTGGCAGATCGGCCAGGGGTTGAAGGCCCGCACCAGGCGCTCTAGCTCAATGGCCGGACGGCTCCAGTCGAGGCGTGCCTCATCCTTGTTCAGCTTGTGTGCGTAGGTGGCCAGGCTGTCGTCTTGTACCTCACCAACCAGATTGCTGGCGGCCAGGCCGCTAATGGCTGCAATGACTGCCTGTGGGCCGAGTGTGGCGAGGCGGTCGTGCAGGCTGCCACCGGTATCTCCGACAGCAATCGGCGTGCTGACCTTGAGCAGCATCGGCCCGGTATCCAGGCCGGCTTCCATTTGCATCACGGTGACGCCGGACTCGGCATCGCCGGCTTCGACCGCGCGCTGAATCGGCGCGGCACCGCGCCAGCGCGGGAGTAACGAGGCATGGCTATTGATGCAGCCCAGACGCGGGATATCCAGCACCACCTGTGGCAGGATCAGGCCGTAAGCCACCACCACCATCAGGTCGGGCTTGAGTGCGGCGAGTTCGGCTTGGGCAGTGGGATCGCGCAGCGTCTGCGGCTGGTACACCGGAATATCGTGCTGCAGGGCAAGCTGCTTGACCGGGCTGGGTGTGAGTTTCTGGCCACGACCGGCCGGGCGATCCGGCTGGCTGTAGACGGCAATGATCTGGTGCGGCGTGTCGAGCAAGGCCTTGAGGTGTTCGGCGGCGAATTCCGGGGTGCCGGCAAAGACAATACGCAAAGACTCAGACATGGGTTCTCACTGCTAGAAAGAAAAAGGCTTGCCGTAGCAAGCCTTTGGAAGGTGTGGCTCAAGCTTGCTGGCGATGTTGCTTTTCCAGCTTCTTCTTGATGCGGTCGCGTTTGAGATTAGACAGGTAATCGACAAACAGCTTGCCGTTAAGGTGGTCGCATTCATGCTGAATGCACACGGCCAGCAGGCCTTCGGCGATCAGCTCATAGGGCTGGCCATCGCGGTCCAGCGCCTTGATCTTGACCTTTTGCGGGCGATCGACGTTCTCGTAGAAGCCCGGTACTGACAGGCAACCTTCCTGATATTGGTCCACTTCTTCAGTCAGCGGTTCGAACTCGGGATTAATAAACACCCGTGGCTCGGACTTGTCCTCGGACAGATCCATCACTACCAGACGCTTATGCACGTTGACCTGCGTCGCCGCCAGACCGATGCCCGGTGCGTCGTACATGGTTTCAAACATGTCATCGATCAGCTGACGCAAGGCGTCATCAACCACGTCCACCGGCTTAGCAATGGTGCGCAGGCGCGGATCGGGAAATTCGAGGATATTCAGGATTGCCATATGCGTTTGTGATGCACTTGTGGAATAAAGTCAAAATCCGCTGCTAAGATGATGAGCAGCATTGAAAAACGGCTTCACGCCGCAGCACGACTGGGTTTTGTCGCGGCGCTAGGGCGCTCCACGTGAAGACACATAATAAAGGGATTCACCGCATGAGGAAATCACTACTCGCCCTGCTGCTAGTTGCGGCAAGTGGCTTGGCCCAGGCCGCCGTGCAACTCAAGGACGGTCACCCAGACCGTTATACCGTGGTCAAGGGCGATACCCTCTGGGATATCTCCGGCAAATTTCTTAGCCAGCCATGGAAGTGGCCAGAAATCTGGCATGCCAATCCACAGGTGGAAAACCCCCATCTGATCTATCCGGGCGACCAACTCAGCCTGGTTTATGTCGATGGCCAGCCACGCCTGATGCTTAACCGTGGCGAGTCTCGTGGCACCATCAAGCTGTCGCCGCAGGTACGCAGCACGCCGATGGCTGAAGCCATTCCGGCGATTCCGCTGGAGGCGATCAACAGCTTCCTGCTGAGCAACCGCATCGTTGATACCCCTGAGCAGTTCCAAGGTGCGCCATACATCGTTGCAGGCAATGCCGAGCGCGTCATCAGTGGTTCCGGTGATCGTGTTTATGCCCGTGGTAGCTTCGATGAGTCGGCGCCGGCTTACGGCATCTTCCGTCAGGGCAAAACCTACACGGATCCGGAGACCCAGGAATTCCTCGGGATTAACGCTGACGACATTGGCTCGGGTGAGATCGTTGCCGAAGAAGGCGATGTTGGCACCATGCTGCTGAGTCGTTCGACTCAGGAAGTACGTCTTGGCGACCGTCTGTTCGCTACCGAAGAGCGTGCGATCAACTCGACCTTTATGCCGAGCGAACCGACTGGAGAGATCAAGGGCGTGATCCTCGATGTACCGCGCGGTGTGACCCAGATTGGTCAGTTCGATGTGGTCACTATCAACAAGGGCGCCCGTGACGGCCTGACTGAAGGCAACGTGCTGGCTATCTACAAGACCGGTGAAACCGTACGTGATCGTGTCACCGGTGAATCGGTGAAGATTCCGGACGAGCGTTCGGGCCTGCTGATGGTGTTCCGCACTTACGACAAGCTCAGCTATGGTCTTGTGCTGGGGGCGTCTCGCTCGCTGGCAGTCATGGATAAAGTACGTAACCCGTAACACCGAAAAGCCCCGCGAATGCGGGGCTTTTTTATGGCGCGTCATTTCTGGCCGCCACCCATGCCGCCCATGCGGCGCGACCGATCAAGGATGATTCGGATGTCGCAACCTTCTGCTATTTCTCCTGCCGTCTCTCCAGCTGAATTGGAAGCCCGTCTGCGCTTGCACTGCTTGCCGGAGTTGGGACCTCGCCGCTTTCGCAAACTCCTCAGTGCCTTCGACAGTGCTTCAGCCGCGCTCAGCGCACCGGCCAGCGCCTGGCGCTCCCTGGGTTTGCCGCAGGCGTGCAGTGACGCGCGGCGTAGTGCCGAAGTGCGTGAGCGCGCCGCGCAAAGTCTGGCCTGGTTGGACGCAGATACGCGTTATCTGCTGATGTGGGATGACGCAATTTATCCCTGCTTGCTGGCTGAGCTGGCGGATGCACCGCCGTTACTGTTTGTTGAGGGTGACCCTACTTTGCTGGAGCAGCCGCAGTTGGCCATGGTTGGCAGTCGGCGTGCATCGCGGCCGGGTCTGGATACCGCGCAGAGTTTTGCTCGCAGCCTGGCCGGTGGCGGCTTTGTGATTACCAGTGGCCTGGCCTTGGGTATCGATGGCGCGGCCCATCAGGGTGCACTGGATGCCGGCGGTAAG
>JAHJXZ010000087.1 GCA_018827205.1 Gammaproteobacteria bacterium
CTCAGGCTGTGCACTGGCGCAGTGTCGACGCTGTCGACGCGCAGCACCGCATGCGGGTTGCCCATCGAGATGGCGGCGAGTTCAATCGGCTGGCCGTCGACGGCCACGCTGTAACTCAGTGCCTGCTGTTCGGCTTGGAAGGGGATGTCGGCAGGCACCAGGCGCGGTGCGCCCATGTTGACGCTGATCTGGCCGTCACTGCGCACGTCCAGCTCGATGATGCCGCCTTTGGTTTCCACGCGCATTTGCTTCTTCACCGTCAGGCGCTTGTCCAGCACGAAGCGCGCGAAGCAGCGTGCGCCGTTGCCGCACTGTTCCACTTCCGAGCCGTCGGCATTGAAGATGCGGTAGCGGAAATCCACGTCCGGGTTGCTCGGTGGCTCGACCAGCAGCAGCTGATCGAAGCCCACGCCGGTGTGGCGGTCGCCCCACTGCTTGGCGTTCTTTGGCTGGATATGCGCGTGCTGGCTGACTAGGTCGAGGACCATAAAGTCATTGCCGAGGCCGTGCATCTTGGTAAAGCGCAATAACATCGCCATTACTCCGGCAGGCGGCTTTCGCCCGCAAAGAGTTCGGCCAGGGTCTCACGGCGACGCACTTCGAAGGCCTGCTCACCATCCACCATCACCTCGGCGGCGCGACCGCGGGTGTTGTAGTTGGAACTCATGACAAAACCGTAAGCGCCGGCCGAGCGCACCGCCAGCAGATCGCCTTCTGCCAGCGCCAGGTCGCGATCCTTGGCGAGGAAGTCGCCGGTCTCGCAGATCGGCCCGACGATGTCGTAGTTGCGCGTTGCGCTGTCGCGTGGCTGCACCGGCACCACGTCCATCCAGGCCTGGTATAGGGCCGGACGGATCAGGTCGTTCATTGCCGCATCGACGATGGCGAAGTCCTTGTGTTCGGTGTGCTTGAGGTACTCGACCTGGGTCAGCAGCACGCCCGCGTTGGCGACAATCGAACGGCCCGGCTCGAACACCAGAGCCAGGTCGCGGCCGGCAATGCGCTCACGCACGGCCTTGATGTAATCGCCGGCCAATGGCGGCTGCTCGTCGCGGTACTGCACGCCAAGGCCACCACCCAGATCCAGGTGCTTGATGCGGATGCCATCTGCGGCGAGCTGATCGATCAGCGCGAGCAGGCGGTCGAGGGCATCGAGAAATGGCGGCAACGTGGTCAGCTGTGAGCCGATATGGCAATCAACGCCCACTACCTGCAGGTTTGGCAGCGCAGCGGCGCGGGCATAAACAGCTGGGGCCTGCTCGATGTCGATGCCGAACTTGTTTTCTTTCAGGCCGGTGGAAATGTACGGGTGGGTGCCGGCATCGACGTCCGGGTTGACCCGCAGCGAGATCGCCGCAGTCTTGCCCAACTCAGCAGCGACAAGTTGCAGGCGTTCCAGCTCGTCAGTGGACTCGACGTTGAAACAATGCACGCCAACTTCAAGGGCGCGGCGCATGTCGTCACGGCTTTTGCCGACGCCGGAGAAGACTATCTTGTCAGGCGTGCCACCCGCGCTCAATACACGCTCCAGCTCGCCACGGGAGACGATGTCAAAACCGGCGCCGAGGCGCGCCAGGACATTCAAGACGCCGAGGTTGGAGTTGGCCTTAACGGCAAAACAGACCAGATGCGCCATGCCCTGCAAGGCATCGGCATAGGCGTTGTACTGCGCTTCGATGTGCGCACGCGAATAGACATAAGTCGGCGTGCCGAAGCGTTGGGCGATGGCGGACAACGCCACCCCTTCCGCGAACAGCGTGCCGTCGCGGTAGTTGAAGGCGTTCATGCGCTGTCCTTATTCGGTCTGTGCAGGTTCAGCTGCGGGCTCGGCCTGTGCGGGCGCGGACGCGGCTTCTTCAGGCAGGAACAGCGGGCCTTTCTGGCCGCAGCCAGCGAGCAATGTGCTGATAGCAACCACGGTGAAAAGGGCAGTAAATAGCCGCTTCATGGTGAAATCCCTGTAATAAAGCATAGATGCGGCGGAGTATACCGGCCCCCCGGCAGCTTGCCTATGTGCTGGGGTTCCCGCCTGGCGCGGCTTTGCCTGTATCTTTGGCGCCATATTCACGCCCGCCGCCAGCGATCAGGAGCCTGGATGGACAATCCCGTAGCTATGAGCAGTTCGGTTTCAGTCGCTTACCTGCAGGGTTTGCTCGACTACCTGGCACGTCAGGGGCTTGATAGTGCAGAGCTGCTTGAGCGGGTGCAATTGAGCCCGCAGATTCTCGCCCAGCGTGATCAGCGCATCGCGGCTAGTACCTATCTGGAGCTGCTCGGCCATGGCGTGCGGTTGACTGGCGATGAGCAGCTGGGCCTGCACCTAGGTGAGGCGGTGCGCCCCGGTTATTACGGCGTGTTGGGTTATCTGATCATGAGCTGCGCGACCCTTGCCGATGCTTTGCATCGCCAGGCGCGTTACGCCGCGCTGGTGGGCAACCTGGGCCAGGTTGATCTGGCCGATGAGCCGCCGCGCGCAGGGCTGGAGCCACAAGTGGCGCACAGCTGGCAGCCGTTGTTGCCGCAGCAGAAACGCCAGCTCAGTGAAGAAACCTTGGCCGGTTGGGTGACTTTCGGTCACTGGATCAGCGGCCTGGATATTCCACCGACCGAGGTGCGTTTCCAGCATGCGGCGCCTGCGGATACCGCCGAGTACCAGCGAATCTTCCGCTGCCCAGTGCTGTTTGATCAGGCCGATAACGCCCTGATATTTCCTAAGCGTCTGCTCGCCACGCCGCTAGGGCAGGCCGATGCGCAGGTGCGCCTGATGCTCGATGCCTATGCTGATCGCCTGCTTGGTGAGATCCAGCAGGGCCATAGCGTGTTGGATCGCGCGCGGCTGGAATTGTCGCGACAGTTGCCGGAAGTGGGCGCGGATTTGCAGCAAATCGCCGCGCGTTTGGCGCTCAGTCCGCGTACCCTGCAGCGGCGTTTGCGCGAAGCCGGGTTATCCTTCAACCAGTTGGTGGATGAAACCCGCCAGCAGCTGGTGTTGCATTACCTGCGCGACCCAGCCCTGGAACTGGCGGAAATCGCCTTCCTGGTCGGCTTTAGCGAGCCCGGTTCGCTGGCCCGCGCGTTTCGCCGCTGGACTGGGCAGAGCCCAGGCGAATATCGCCGTTGCTTGAAAGAACATTAATCACCGCAGCCCAAGACTTTTGCAGTCGCTGATTTTTTTTGAGGTAAACCGTAATGAGTTTGACCGAAGCCCGCTTTCACGATCTGGTCGATGCCACCCAGCAGGCGGTGGAAGATATTTTCGATGACAGTGACCTGGACCTCGACCTGGAAAACTCCGCCGGGGTGCTGACCGTGCGCTTTGAGAACGGTACTCAGCTGATCTTCAGCCGTCAGGAACCGCTGCGCCAGCTCTGGTTGGCGGCGCGTTCCGGTGGCTTCCACTTCGATTACGACCAGGCCAGCGAGCGTTGGATTTGCGACAGCAGCGACGAACAGCTGGGCGAAATGTTGGTGCGTATTACCCTCGAACAATCCGGTGCCGATCTTGAGTTCGAAGAACTCTGAAGGCGCAGGGCAGGAGGTCGTCTCGCCCTGTCGTCGCCAGTGTTGTCTGGATGATCAGGATATCTGCCTGGGCTGCGGCCGAGTTCTGCAGGAAATTCTCGACTGGGGCAACGCCGACATGGCGCGTAAGCGCGCGATCTGCGCGGCTGCCGAAGCCCGCTTGCAACAGCGTCAAGGCATACCTTGACCGGGCGGTCTTGTTTATTTGACTAGCTGTGGTACGGTCAGCCCAAGCCTTGCAAAACCCCATCTTCGTGATGGGGTTTTGCTTTTTTCACGATCCGTAAAGGGGACATACCCGCACCATGACCAGCACACCTTCGCTCACCATCACCCGTCTTGACCTGCAGCGCCTGGAGCATCTGCTCGACAGCCTGGATGACTTCGGTCCCAGTGCCATCGCCTTGCAGGCCGAACTGGATCGTGCCGACGTAGTTGGCCATGACGAGGTGCCGGCCGGGGTAGTGACCATGAATTCGCGGGTGCATTGCCGTGAGGAAAGCAGCGGCAAGGATTACCACCTGACCCTGGTTTACCCGCAGGACGCCGGCGGTGAAGGCTGTGTGTCGGTGCTGGCGCCGGTCGGCACGGCCCTGCTGGGACTGTCGGTTGGCCAGCATATCGACTGGGCCGCACCGGGCGGCAAAGTGCTCAAACTGACACTGCTGGCGGTGGAATATCAGCCGGAAGCGGCGGGCGAATACAGCCGCGCCGAGTGAGCAAGTTGGGCAAAGCCTTCTAGAGTAGAGCTAAGCCAATTTCGGCATGGAGGCCGTATGTTCAGTCTACCCCTGTACTTTCCCCAAGGTTTTAACCTGTCCAGGGCGCTGCAATGCGCGCAGTTGGTCAGTGCCGCCTACGACCAATACAGCCAGTGGCAAACCCAGCAGCGCCCGCGGCGGCCCCAGGATTTCACCTGGCAGCCGCCTACGCTGTCCGGCTGGGGTTTTTCCGCGCCGATCTGGAGCGTGCTCAGCGAGCTGCACTTTCTCAACGAGTCGGAGCCCTTTGGCTTTGCCGCACGTGACCCGCAGGGCGAGGTCTATCTGGTGTTCCGTGGCACTGACACGGCACAGGACTGGCTGGATGATCTGGAGGCCGGTCAGCGCGCATACCCCTGGCAAACCAGCCTGGGCAATGTGCATGACGGTTTTCTCAAGCTCTATACATCACTGCGCGATCAGGCTTTACAGGCTGTAGATACTCAGCGGCCTAGCGGGTCGCTGTGGGTGTGCGCACATAGTCTGGGTGGTGCGCTCTCCAGCCTGGCAGTGTTGGACTTGCGCGAGCGTTGGCCGGACTTGCCCCTGCAGCACTACAGCTTTGCCAGCCCGCGCCTGGCCGCCCCGGACTTTGCCGCGTATTACAACGGGTTGCAGGTGCCGACATTTCGCGTGGTAAATGACAGTGACCTTGTTCCACAGGTTCCGCCGGGGGTTACCGACAAATGGTTGTATCAGCACCTGGGACTGGCGGTGACCTTCAGTGCCAGTTACGCCTCGGTGGCCGACAACCACAGCCTGACTAACTGCTACCTGTACGCCTTGCAGAACCCGCAGGCGCCGATGCGCGGCTGAACTGTCGCGTGTTAGGCCTTTTGTAGGGCCTGATTAAGCGCTGCCTCTAAACGGCTTTTGTAGCGCAGGTAGTGCACGCTCTGCATATGCCCTTCGCCGAGTACCGCGGACAGGTCGAGGTCGGTGATATAGCAGGGGTAGCGCGCGCCATCGCGGCGTTGCGCGAGGATATGCTGGGCGACGGCAGCGAACAGGTCGCCAGCATATTCCAGCTCGGAAAATTCGCGGTGGTTGCAGTACAGGGTGACGTGCGAGCGCTTGCCATCCGCCGGTTCGACAATGGCCTGCACGTCATAAAACGGGTGGCTGATCGGTGATAGCGGCGGCGGTCGGCGTTCCAAACGCTGGGCGCGCAAAGGTGCATCGGGCAGCACTTGGTAATAGAGAATCTCAAGCGGCTGATGCGCCGGCAGATTGTCCAGCGGCAGCAGGGCATTGCGCCGGTACAGCACTGATTGCAGAAAGCGTTGCAGCGGCGTCAGCAGGCTCTGTTCATCACGGAACGGCATCTGCTGGCGCCACAGCGCGTTGTGCTCGTCTAGCACGCTCAGTTCGGCCGTGGCGCTGGCTTCGTTCAGTCGGTAGAACACCTGGATGCACTGCGGTCGCCCCACGGGCAGGATCAACGCCAGGTCTTCACCTTCCAGGGCGCTACGGTCCAGATGCAGCTCGCTGTAGCCGGGCAGCTCCTCGCCCAGATGCTCGATCAGGGTGGGCAGATCTTTCAGGCTGGTATGGCTGATGTGGCCGGGCTTCAGTTCGAGCAGGTGGTAGTGCTGTTTGATCTGCAGCAGGTAGCGATTAGCCTGTTCGCTGCTGAAGCTGCCGAGGGTTTCGCGGAACAGTTCTTCGACCCGCTCGGCAATCGCCGTAGCACGGTTGCGGCAGAAGCAGCGCACCCGCAGGTTGGGTTTCTTGCCTTTGCTGGGCAGGCTGTTGAGGAAGTCACGCAGGCAGTCGAGCAGCGCATGGGGGCCGTCATAGCGGGTTACCAACAGCTCGTTCCAGCTGTTCAGGGTGACCTGATCGATGGTCAGGATCAGGTTCTCGCGCACCCCGGAATAGCCCAGCGCATCGGTGCGTTCGGTGGTCATGTGCATGTTCATCTGGCTGAACTGCTTGAGCGGGTCGATGCCGACGTTGACCAACAGCAGCACCTCACCGGGCACGCTGGCGCTGAGCAGTGCTGCTTCGTCAACGGCAGGCAGGGGCAGCGGCACCACCTGCTGCAGGCTGCTGAGCAGGTTGGACAGCTCGTACTCGGTCAGGTCGCTGGAGCCTGGGTGCAGTGACAGCCGCGTGCTGTTGTCGATCACGCCATTGCGCTGGCACCAGGCGAGCAGTTCGACCAGCTCGCGCGAACGTTTGAGCGGTGAGAAATCTTCCAGGTCCTGGGCGTTGACGCTGCCGCTGTACAGCGCCCACAGCGTTTCATTGGGCTCGTCCGGGCTGGGGCTCTGCGCCAGGGTCAGGGTGTCTTCGGCGAGGTCCGGGGCGATGCCCGGGTTGATAAATTCGATCTTGCCGGCCTTGCGCTCGAAGGCGGCGTAGAGGCGGCGGCCGAGGATGCCCAGATCGCGGCTGTTGAGCGAGCTGCCGGCATGTTCGCTGCGGGCGAACTCGGAGAGAAAGCGGTAGCTGTAGGTCAGCTCGTTAACCAGCATGCGCCGTTCGGCGCTGACCTGGCGCACCTTCCACTGGCTACGGCTGTCGAGCGTCGCCAGCTGACGGCTGTCCCAATTCCAGTCGCGGGTCAGGCGTTCCAGCAGCAGACGTTGCCAGCTCTTGCGGTTGTTGCGCGGTGGGCGGCTGAGCTTTTTGTCGACCTTGAGGTACAGGCAGCGGCGGATCAGCTCCAGGCGTTCATGCTCGCCACGGGCCTTTAGATACTCCTCGAGACGTCGGTAGACCACGATATAGGGGTCGAGCTCATCGACGTCGAGGCGATTGGCGAACACCGCCTGTTTGAAACGCAGCGACAGGCACTCGACCTTGGGGTGTTCGCTGGCGTAAACCTCGGTCAGCAGCAGTTTGAGCACTGATTTGTACGGCGACTCGATGCCCTTGAACAGCTGCCACATGCCGGCGCCGATAAACTCTTCTGGCGGAATGCGCGCCAGGTGGCCGAGGTCGAGCACATCCTCGGCGCGGATAAAACGCTTGGCCAGCAAGGTGCTGGTGTAGTGCTGATAGCGCTGCTCTTCATATACCGGCACCAGCCACCACAGCGGCGTGCGCCCGCCGAGCCAGATGGCGGTGCGGTAGAACTCGTCGAGCAGCAGGTAGTGTTGCGTGGTGCCGCAGTCATCCGAGGTCAGCTGCGCTTCGCGCTCGCCCTGAGTGAAGCGTGCCGGATCGATGAGAAAGAAATGCGCTTCGGCGCCGAAGGTGGCCGCCCAGCTTTCCAGCAGTGCACATTTTTTGTTCAGTTCATGCAGCTGCAGCTGGCTGAGGTCACTGGCGTGGCAGACCCAGAAATCCATATCGCTCTGTTCGGCCTGGGCCACAGTGCCCAGGCTACCCATCAGAAACAGGCCGTGGATCGGCAGCGCTGGTTTGCCGCGATAAGGCTTGTAGACGAACGAGCGGGTCAGGCGCTGCACTTCAGACAGTAGCTCGTCATCCGGCTCGAATCCGCTGAGGCCGGCCGGAGTCTGCCCGGAAACGTAGCCCGGCAACAGCGGATGATTGACGTGGAACAGCAGCGGCAACAGCTTGAGTACCAGTTGCTGGCGCGTCGACAGCGCCTGCATGGCGCGTTGCAGGCGGCCCTGGTTGAGTTTGAGGAAGCGCGCACGCAGCTGCGTCAGTACCTTGCGGTCGATACCGTCTTCAATGTCCGGGCGAATTTCCTCGGTACGACTCATGCTCAGGCTCTGCAGGGCGGTGCGTGATCATGCCTTGCCAGGTGGCTGGCGGACGGCTGTGGATACTGGGTTATCGCCTGCGTCACGGGCAGCTTGAGGACGCCGCTGCAACGCAGGCTGGGTTGGCTCATAAGCAGTTTTGACTGTCGCTCTAACTGGCGATGTCCGTGGTCGCTGTTTAGGCTGCTTCGGTCACATTGAGAATGGTCAGCAGGACTTGCGCGTGTTCGGCGGCGTCGAGGCCCAGGCTGGTCAGGTAGCCGCCATCGGGTTGATTGATCAGGCCTTTGTCATGCAGGCGTTGGGCGGCGGCAATCGCCGAGGGGGTGGCAGTGTGGTGAACCTTGATTCCTTCCTGAGTGGTACCCAGGTTGAACAACGCGAGGATTTCCAGTTCGGCAATCAGTTCAGGGGTAAAGGCCATAAGTACTCCAGCTTCTTGTTTTAGTGAGCTGCGGCCGGCGGCGGCAGCACCCGCTGCGGTAAATCGGCTGAAACAACAGGCAGCCTGCGAAGGCAGTGTAGTGAAGCTCCCGGCAGTCTGCTGTGACCTGATGCTGCCAGAAGTTGGCGCGTTGTGGGTTAAATTTTTCCGGGTGGTTTACGGTGCCTGTTCGGGCAGCTCGGGTAAGGCGCGCAGGCCCTGCTCGTAGCGGGCGAGATCGAAGGGGCGGTCGTCGCGCAGCATGACGTCGATTTCATCGGCCAGTACCAGGGCCATCAGCTCGATAATCTCTTCGCGCTCATAACCGACCAGGCTCAGCTTGTTCAGCACCGCCTGGACAAAGGCCGGCTCGCCGGCTTCCAGCTGGTTTTCGATGGCCTGAACCAGGGTGTCCTGGGCGAAATCTTCGTCGTCTTGTTCGCTCATATGCTGCTCCAAATAGTTGCTGGTCTCAGAGTCTGTTTTGAACGCCGCAGGGCCGCCGCGCAGAAGATCGTAAGCGGGTTGTTAGCCTTGGGCAAAATCCAGCAAGGCTTGGCCGGTAAGGCGATAGGTGGTCCATTCGTCCTGAGGGCGTGCGCCGAACGATTGGTAGAAATCAATGGCTGGCTGGTTCCAGTCCAGCACGGCCCACTCGAAACGGCCACAGCCCTTGGCCACGGCCAACTGCGCGAGGTGACGCAGCAGGGCTTTGCCCGCACCCACGCCGCGCTTTTCCGGGCTGACGTAGAGGTCCTCAAGGTACAGCCCGTGTTTGCCCAGCCAGGTCGAGTAATTGAAAAAGTACACGGCATAGCCAATCGGCTGGCCTTCGTGCTCGCAGATCAGGGCGTGGGTGCTGCTGTCGGGGCCGAATAGGCTCGCCTCGATCCCCGCTGCGTCTGTCTTCACCTCATGCTCGGCTTTCTCGTAGATCGCCAGGTCGGTGATAAAGCGCAGGATCAGGGCGGCGTCTTCGGCTGTTGCGGGGCGGATATTCAGGGGCATGGGTACTTAGCCGTAGAGAAAAAGCAGAACAGTCAGCGGCATGCCGACCACACAGAGAGCGCCGAAGGCGGTGATCCAGCTGCTGCGCGAGTCCATCGGGTCAGACACGTTTAGTGGCAGGCGCGGATAACTGCCCAGCGTCAGCAGGCGCAACACCAGCCAGCCGCTGGCGTAAAAGAGGTAGCCGAAAACCAGCGCCAGTACGGCCTCTACCAGGACAAACAGACCGCGCAGCAACAGTTCGAACATGGGACGTCCCTTTCCCTTTGTCAGCCGACGATCAGCGCGTCGCCAGCAGCTCGCGGCCGCGCACGACAGCAGCGCGGACCTGATTCGGTGCAGTGCCGCCAATATGGTCGCGGGCGTTGACTGAGCCTTCTAGGGTCAGTACGGCAAATACGTCCTGCTCGATCTGCTCGCTGAACTGGCGCAATTCTTCCAGGCTCATCTCGGCCAGGTCCTTACCCGTGTCCACGCCGTATTTCACTGCATGGCCGACGATCTCGTGGCAGTCACGGAATGGCAGGCCGCGGCGCACCAGGTAGTCGGCGAGGTCGGTGGCGGTGGAGAAACCGCGCAGCGCCGCTTCACGCATTATGGCGTGCTTGGGCTTGATCGCCGGGATCATGTCGGCAAAGGCGCGCAGGCTGTCGCGCAGGGTGTCGGCGGCGTCGAACAGCGGCTCTTTGTCTTCCTGGTTGTCCTTGTTGTAGGCCAGCGGTTGGCCTTTCATCAAGGTAAGCAGGCCCATCAGCGCGCCAAAAACACGACCGGTCTTGCCGCGTACCAACTCAGGAACGTCGGGGTTTTTCTTCTGCGGCATGATCGAGCTGCCGGTGCAGAAACGGTCCGGCAGGTCGATGAACTGGAACTGCGCGCTGGTCCACAGCACCAGCTCTTCGGAGAAGCGCGACAGGTGCATCATGGCAATCGAGGCTGCAGCGCAGAATTCGATAGCGAAGTCGCGATCCGATACGCCATCCAGCGAGTTGCCGCCGACTGCATCGAAGCCCAGCAGCTGCGCAGTAACTTCGCGTTGAATTGGGTAGGTGGTACCGGCCAGCGCGGCCGAGCCGAGGGGCATGCGGTTGGTGCGCTTGCGGCAGTCGACCAGGCGCTCGTAGTCACGCGAGAGCATTTCAAACCAGGCCAGCAAGTGGTGGCCGAAGGTTACTGGCTGCGCAGTTTGCAGATGGGTGAAGCCGGGCATAATGGTTTCCGCCTCACGCTCGGCCTGTTCCAGCAGACCCTGCTGCAGGCGGGTGATTTCGCCGAGGATGAGGTCGATTTCGTCGCGCAGCCACAGGCGAATATCAGTTGCCACCTGGTCGTTGCGGCTTCGGCCGGTGTGCAGCTTCTTGCCGGTCACGCCGATGCGGTCGGTCAGGCGTGCTTCGATGTTCATGTGCACATCTTCCAGGTCGACGCGCCAGTCGAACTGGCCAGCTTCGATCTCACCCTGAATCTGCGTCAGGCCGGCAATGATGCTGTCGCGCTCAGCGTCTGTCAGAACACCGACCTTGGCCAGCATGGTCGCATGGGCTATGGAACCCATGATGTCGTGGCGGTAAAGACGCTTGTCAAACTCGACGGAGGCGGTAAAGCGGGCAACAAAGGCATCGACTGGCTCGCTGAAGCGGCCGCCCCAGGATTGGTTGGTTTTTTCAGTGCTCATGGGCTTCGCTCGGCTGGTGCGCTAAAACGGGCTGACCGCGCATGGCGGCCGGCAAGACGGAAAAGTGCGCCGATAATAACAGGCTGGCCGGTAAATTCGCCGCGTCGCGTTGTCGGTGGCTCCAGCTAGGCTCCAGTAAAGCAATGTTGCTCCGTTCACAGTTTCAGCGTGGCGGGCGCATTTCGGTGCTTTATTTTGCCCGGTCGCAGCTGTCTATCTTGCTGCTGGAGCGGGTCACGCGGAAACTGCTGCGATGAAAATAAAAAGCGCTTTATCGGAAAAACAACCACCACTGGTCGATGACTTCTTCGTGCCCGAGCTTTGCCAGCCAGAAGCGCTGCTGAGCATGGTGCTGCTGGCCGAGTTGCTGGTGCTGGTGCTGGTGTTGTCGGAACCCATGCTGCCGGGCTTTGACTGGGTGCGGCTGGCGTTGACGTCACTGTTCGTGCAGTGGATCGTGCTGCTGTCAGCCGCCGTGCTGTGCCGCCTGCGCCCACTGATGGCGCGTATGCCCGCGGCCACGGCCGGCGCCTTGTGCTGCGCGATTGTGGTTACCCTGAGCCTGATCTGTACTTCGGTTGCGGACTATTACGAGCTGGGCGGGCCGCTGCCGCGTGCAGGTGAGGTCAATCTGTACCTGCGTCATGGTCTGATTAGTTTGATCATGTCAGCGCTGTTGCTGCGCTACTTCTACCTGCAAAGCCAATGGCGCAAGCAGGAGCAGGCCGAGCTGCGCGCCCGGATCGAATCGCTGCAGGCGCGTATCCGCCCGCACTTTCTCTTCAACAGCCTGAACAGCATTGCCAGCCTGGTAGTGGTCGACCCGTACAAGGCCGAGCAGGCGGTGCTGGATCTCTCCGATCTGTTCCGCGCCAGCCTGGCCAAGCCCGGCAGCCTGGTGCCCTGGCGTGAGGAGCTGGAGCTGGCACAACGATATTTGTCGATTGAGCGCTATCGGCTCGGCGAGCGTCTACAGTTGCAGTGGGAGATTGTCGATGTGCCGGACGATTTGCCGATTCCACAATTAACGCTGCAGCCCTTACTGGAAAACGCCTTGATCTACGGCATTGCGCCGCGTATCGAGGGCGGTTTGGTGCGGGTCGAAGCGAGTTATCACGAGGGGGTATTCCAGCTGTGCGTGAGCAATCCATACGAACAACTAGGCGAGGAGCCGCCATCGCGCGGCACGCATCAGGCGCTGACAAACATCGATGCACGGCTGGTGGCACTTTTCGGGCCGCGGGCCAGTCTCAGCGTAGAGCGCCGTGACGGACGCCACTTCACTTGTCTACGCTATCCTTGTGCGAGACCCAAGCAGGAAGCCCGTGCATTATGAATGTCCTGATTGTCGATGATGAACCCTTGGCCCGTGAGCGCCTGAGCCGCATGGTGGGCGAACTCGATGGCTATCGCGTGCTTGAACCCGCAGCCAGTAACGGCGAGGAGGCCCTGAGCCTGATCGACAGCCTGAAGCCGGATGTGGTCTTGCTGGATATCCGTATGCCCGGCCTGGATGGGCTGCAGGTAGCGGCAAAGCTGTGTGAGCGCGAAGCGCCGCCGGCAGTGATTTTCTGTACCGCCCATGATGAATTTGCTCTGGAAGCCTTCCAGGTCAGCGCGGTCGGCTATCTGGTCAAGCCGGTTCGTGCGGAAAGCCTCAGCGAAGCGCTGAAGAAAGCCGAGCGGCCCAACCGCGTGCAACTCGCCGCCCTAACACGCCCCGCCGTAGACAGCGGTGGCGGCCCGCGCAGCCATATCAGTGCGCGCACTCGCAAAGGTATCGAGCTGATTCCGCTGGATCAGGTGATCTACTTTATCGCCGACCACAAATACGTAACCCTGCGTCATGCGGGCGGCGAAGTGCTGTTGGATGAGCCGCTGAAAGCATTGGAAGACGAGTTCGGTGATCGCTTTGTACGTATCCACCGGAATGCCCTGGTTGCGCGTGAACGTATCGAGCGCCTGCAACGCACGCCGCTCGGGCATTTTCAGCTGTTCCTCAAGGGCATGAACGAGGAAGCGCTGATTGTCAGCCGCCGGCATGTAGCCGGGGTGCGCAAGTTAATGCATAACCTCTGACGTATCGGCCAGCCCGGATGACTCCGGGTCGCAGGCCTGATGCGGGCTAGCCTGTTATTATCCCCGGCAGTTCGTTTTCTGGAATTGCCCATGTCTCGCGAAATCCGCATCGCCACCCGTAAAAGTGCCCTGGCCCTGTGGCAGGCCGAATACGTCAAAGCCCGTCTGGAGCAGGCGCACCCTGGTCTCAAAGTCAGCCTGGTGCCTATGGTCAGTCGCGGTGACAAGCTGCTCGACGCGCCGCTGGCGAAGATTGGCGGCAAGGGCCTGTTTGTCAAAGAGCTGGAAACCGCGATGCTGGAGAATCAGGCCGACATCGCCGTGCATTCGATGAAGGATGTGCCGATGGACTTCCCCGAAGGCCTGGGCCTGTACTGCATCTGTGAGCGTGAAGATCCGCGCGATGCCTTCGTTTCCAACACCTATGCCAGCCTCGATGCATTGCCCGCCGGTAGCGTGGTCGGCACTTCCAGTCTGCGCCGTCAGGCCCAGCTGCTGGCGCGCCGTCCAGATCTGAAAATCCAGTTCCTGCGTGGCAACGTCAACACCCGTCTGGCCAAGCTGGATGCCGGCGAGTACGACGCGATTATTCTCGCCGCTGCGGGGCTGATTCGCCTCGGTTTTGCAGAGCGTATTCGCTCCTCGATCAGCGCTGAAGACAGCCTGCCAGCGGGCGGTCAGGGCGCGGTAGGCATCGAATGCCGTACTGCCGACGGCGAGATCCATGCCCTGCTGGCGCCCCTGCATCATCGTGACACCGCATTACGGGTAACCGCCGAGCGCGCGTTGAACAAACACCTGAATGGCGGCTGCCAAGTGCCAATCGCCTGTTACGCGGTGCTGGAGGGCGAGCAGATATGGTTGCGCGGTCTGGTCGGTCAGCCGGATGGCGGTTTGCTGCTGCGGGCGGAAAACCGTGCGCCGTTAGCGCAGGCTGAGCAGCTGGGCGTGCAGGTGGCCGAAGCGCTGCTGGCCCAGGGTGCTGCAGCCATTCTGCAAGCCGTTTATGGCGAGGCCGCTGCCGAGTGATGGGATGGCGTTTGCTACTGACACGACCGGCTCAGGAGTCGGTCGCGCTGGCGGCAACCTTGGCCGAGCAGGGTATCTACAGCAGCAGCTTGCCGTTGTTGGCCATCGAGGCGCTGAGCGAAAGCGCCGAGCAGCGCGCCACGTTTGCTGATTTGTCGCGCTACTGCGCGGTGATCGTGGTGAGCAAGCCGGCGGCGCGACTGGGCCTTGATCTGCTGGATCGCTATCAGGCGTCAGCGCCTGCCGAACAACCCTGGTTCAGCGTTGGTGCGGCCACGGCGCAGATTCTCCGTGAACATGGCCTGCAGGCGTATTACCCCGAACAGGCCGATGACAGCGAGGCGCTGCTGGCCCTGCCGCAGTTACAGCAGGCGCTGACGGCCGCTAGCAACCCGCAGGTATTGATCCTGCGTGGTGAGGGTGGCCGAGAGTTACTGGCCGAGCGCTTGCGCGGCCAAGGCGTGCAGGTGGACTATCTGCCACTGTATCGCCGGGTGCTACCGGATTACCCGCCGGGTGTACTGGTTGAGCGGGTTCAGGCTGAACGCCTGAACGCTATGGTGGTCAGCAGTGGGCAGGGCTTTGTGCATTTGCGCGAGCTGGCCGCTGAGGCCTGGGGCGAACTGGCTCGACTACCCTTATTTGTACCCAGCCCGCGCGTTGCCGAAATGGCCCGTGCGGCCGGTGCGCAATTTGTTGTGGACTGTCGTGGCGCGAGTGCTACGGCGTTGCTGGCAGCGTTGCAGACGCAACCTGCCCCGATCTCTGACGCAAAGGATGGATACGTGAGCGAAGCAACTACTCCGAAAGAGCAAGGCCCGAAAGATCATGAGGTAAAACAGCCCGAGCAGACGTCGCTGGACGCAGCCGCTGCGTTGCCCGTTCCGCCATCTACCGCGAGCAAACCGGCTTCGCGTGGTAACGGTCTGGCGCTGCTGGCCTTGTTGGTCGCAGCTGCTGGCGCTGGTGCTGGTGGTTGGGGGCTTTGGCAGTTGCAAGCACTGGACGCTCGCGAGCAACAACAGCAAGGCCAGTTGCAGGAGGCGCGCAGTGAAGCGCAAAGCCTGGCGCAGACGAGTAAGAAGTTAGAGGTGCGCCTCGATCAGCTGCCGAGTGTCGAGGAGCTGGAAACCCGCCGCCGGCTGCTGACTCAGCTACAGGGCGATCAGCAACTGCTCAACCAGCGCCTGGAAACCGTGCTGGGTGCCAGTCGCCAGGATTGGCGCCTGGCCGAGGCCGAGCACCTGTTGCGTCTGGCCAGCCTGCGCCTATCCGCGTTGCAGGACATCAACAGCGCTACCGCGTTGGTGCAGGCCGCCGATGAAATCCTCTATGAGCAGGATGATCCCGCCGCCTTCGCCGCTCGCGAGCAATTGGCCAAGAGCCTGCAAGCGCTGCGTTCGACCGCCAACCCGGACCGTACCGGGCTGTTTCTGCAGCTCGGCGCCCTGCGTGAGCAGGTGGCGCAACTCAATGCCCTGGCTCCGAGCTTCAACAACGAAGGTGGCGTACTCAGCGAGCTGGCTGCCGAGGACGTTATGGAGCCGCAATGGTGGCAGCGTGCCCTGCAGACCTTGTCGGAATACTTCCGTATCGATTTCAACGCCGACCGCAACATTCGCCCCGTGCTCGCCGGCCAGAGCCTGACTCAAGTACGACTGGCCCTCAGCCTGGCGCTGGAGCAGGCGCAGTGGGGCGCGTTGCATGGTCAGAGCGAAGTCTATCGCCAGGCCTTGCAACAGGCGCGTGAAGTGCTGGATGGCCACTTTGATGTGGACAACCCCAACAGCCGCGCCCTGCGTGCACGTATTGATGAACTGGCCGGACGCCCGATTGCGGTGACGCCGCCAGACCTCAGCCCAACGCTGAATGCCGTGCAGGCCTATATCCAGGCCAAGCAGGCGGCGCGCAGCCAGCAGACGATCGAGGCTGAACCGGCTGCTGCGACTGCTGATGATGTCGAGGCGCAACTGCAGGAGGCGCTGCAATGAAGCGCATCTACTGGTTGCTGTTGATCCTGGCGTTGGCTGCCGGCATCGCCAGCCTAGTGCTGTTCGGTTTGCCGCTGGCCGAGCACAAGGGCTATGTGCTGATTGCCTTCCAGGGCTTTCGTTATGAATCCAGCCTGTGGGCCTTTGTCGCTTTGGTGCTGGTGCTCTGGCTGCTGGTTTATCTGGTGCGTTTGAGCGTCCGGCTGTTGGTCACATCGGGCGGCCTGCTCAATCCCTGGTCACGCCTGCACAGCCGTCGCCGCGTGCGGCTGGCGTCCGAGCAGGGTTTTCTCGATCTGGCAGAAGGCCGCTGGGCGCGTGCCCTGCGTCATCTCAAGCAGGCGGCCAGCAGCTCACCGCAGCCGTTGAGCTATTACTTGGGTGCGGCCCGCGCTGCGCATCAGCTGGGGCATTACAACGACAGCGACGATCTGCTGGAGCAGGCCCTCAATCGCCAACCGCAGGCAGAGCTGGCAATTGCCCTGCAACATGCCGAGCTGCAACTGGCGCGCGGACAGACTGATGCGGCGCTGGATACCCTGCAAGCCATGCGTTCGCGTCATCCACACCATCACCTGGTGCTACGTCAGCTGCAGCAGCTCTATTTGCAGTCGGGTGACTGGTCGGGCCTGCTCGGGTTGCTGCCTGACCTGCGTAAGGAGAAAGCCCTGGGTAATGCCGAGCTAAGCGAACTTGAGCGTCAGGCCTGGCGTGGACGCTTGTTACAGGCTGGGCAGCCGGCTGACGGCGACACCCAGGCGACGCTGTTGGCGTTGCAGCACGCCTGGCAGGCCATGTCGACGGCGCAGCATCAGGAGCCCGAGTTGCTGGCGGTGTATGCCGAGCAACTGCGCCAGTTGGGTGCCGAAGCGGAGGCGGAAGACCTGCTGCGCCATTTCTTGAAGCAACATTACGACACCGCTTTGGTGCGCCTCTACGGCTTGTTGCGTGGGCGTGATCCGGGCAAGCAGTTGCAGGTCGCCGAGGGCTGGTTGAAGCAGCATCCACAGGATGCCGGTCTGTTGCTGACGCTAGGGCGACTGTGCCTACACGGTCAGTTGTGGGGCAAGGCCAAGGATTACCTGGAGAGCAGTCTGGCCTTTGAGCGTCACCCGGAAACCTGCGCCGAGCTAGCGCGCTTACTGGCGCAACTGGGTGAGCTGGAACGTAGCAACGGCTTGTATCAGGAAGGCCTGCGTCTACTCGATGCGCGTTTGTGTGCGCCGATTTTGCCTGCAGCGATCTGATTTAACCGCTTATCGAGGTGCCTATGCGAACGCTGTTGATCTGTTGTCTGCTGGCGTTACTGGTAGGGTGCGCTGGCCCGAAGGTGAATGATTACGCCAGCGAACAGCCGCGCTTGGAGTTGAGTGATTACTTCAACGGCGACTTGCAGGCCTGGGGCATGTTCCAGAACCGTTCCGGTGAGGTGGTCAAGCGCTTCCATGTGGCCATGACCGGCACCTGGGATGGCGATGTGGGCGTGCTCGACGAACGGTTTACCTACAGTGATGGCTCAACTGAGCGCCGCGTATGGACCCTGAAAAAGCAGGCTGATGGCAGTTGGCGCGGTACTGCTGATGATGTCGTTGGTGAGGCTGTTGGCCAGGTTGCCGGCAATACCTTGCGCTGGCGCTACAAGCTGCGGTTGAAGGTCGATGACTCAACCTATGTGGTTGATTTTGATGACTGGATGTTCCTGATGGACGGCCAGGTGATGCTCAACCGAGCGCGTATGTCGAAGTGGGGCATTGATCTTGGCCAGGTCACCCTGAGCTTTTACAAGCCCGCAGTGGCTGAGAGCGTCGAGTAGCCGCCGGTTAAACGCTTGTATGAAATTTTCTCCAGCGCTACCTTGAAGGCCTAGGCCTGCGGGAATAATCTGGCTCACAGATACCGCCGGAAAGTTGCCGTTTCACGGCTGTCTTCCCAGAACTTGCACGGACTGACAAAAAACTGTCTCGATGCAGGCGAACAACACTAATAGCAATAGGGAAGTAGAGGTCATCATGCTCGAGAGTTGTCAGAACGCCCAGGAACGTTGGGGTGGGGTTCACCTGCTGATCGACCGCTGGCTGCAAGAGCGCAAGGAGCTGGTGGATGCCTATGCCGCCATCAACAGCTCGCCGCAAGCGCCGACTGCCAATGCCGAAGGCTTACAACGCTTCTGCGAAATTCTCGTCGATTACGTCTCCGCTGGCCATTTCGAGGTCTACGAACAGTTGACCAATGAAGCCAAGGCCTTTGGTGATCAGCGTGGCCTTGATCTGGCCAAGCAAATTTACCCGCGTATTGAAGTGATCACCGAGGTGGCGCTGGCCTTCAATGACCGCTGCGATAAAGGTGACTGCCATGATTCGGCATCACTGCTCGATGAGCTGAGCCGTCTGGGCCAATTGCTGCACGAGCGTTTCGAACTGGAGGACTGCCTGATCGAAGTCCTGCACAACGCCCATCAGCAACAGGCCGCGCCAGCCCTTTGATGCGCTGACTCACTACTCCTTGGTGTCGAGCAACTCCAGCTCGAATACCAAGGGTGAGTAGGGGGGAATCAAATCCCCCGCACCTTCTTCGCCATACGCTTGAGCTGACGGAATCACCAGGCGCCACTGCGCGCCCACCGGCATTTGCTGCAGCGCGCTACGCCATCCGGCAATCACACTGTCCAGACGAAACCACTGCGCGGTTTGACTTTCATCGAACTGACTGCCATCTGCCAGAAAGCCGATATAGCGCACTTGAATGCGATCCTTCGGGCCAGGCTTGCGGCCGCTGCCGGCACGCAGTTCCTGCATCAGCACGCCATCCTGTAATACTCGCACGCCAGCTTTGGCTTTCTCCGTGGCGAGAAAACGCTGCTCTGCTTTTTTGGCTTTTTCGATGCGCTCCGGCGCGTTGGCCAGATGCGCCTCATGTTCGGCCAGCAGACTTTCGATGCGCTTAGCATCGAGTGCCAGTGGTTCGTTGCGGTAGGCCTGGCGCAGGCCGTCGAGCAGGGCTTGCAGTTCCAGATCCGGCACCTCGTCGCGCAACCGCTCACCGAGTTTTACTCCCAGGCTGTAGGCCAGGTCATGGGTGTGCACGTCGGCCTGAGACACAGGCGCGAGCAGGCAAAGCAGTAGCAAGGCGAAACGTGGCATGGGTGTTCTCCGGCCGAAGGTGCGCCGATTATGCCAGCCAGGCGCGGCGAGGTGGCAAGGCGGGCAAAAGGAGGACTAGTATGACGCCATCTTCATCCGCCAGGAGGCGCGTCATGTCGGCTACAAAGAATGCAAAGAAGAAATCAGTTAGTACCCCGCTGCACCTGTTGCAGCAACTTTCCAGCAGCCTGCTTGAGCATCTTGAAGATGCCTGCACGCGCGCTTTGGTTGATGCCGAGAAGCTGCTCGCCAAGCTGGAAAAACAACGCGGCAAAGCCCAGGAAAAACTGCATAAAGCCCGTAGCAAAATGCAGGATGCAGCAGTAGCCGGCAAGGCCAAGGCCCAGGCCAAAGCTAAAGAAGCTGTGGCCGAGCTGGAGCAGCTGCTCGATACCCTGAAAGACCGCCAGAGCGAAACCCGCACCTATATCGCCAGCCTCAAGCGTGACGCGCAGGAAAGCCTGAAACTGGCTCAGGGCGTGGGCAAGGTTAAAGAAGCTGTAAACAAAGCGTTGGATAGCCGTTCGGTTAAGGCTGCTGCAGTTAAACCAGCTGCCAAGCCTGCAGCGACTAAAGCGCCAGCTAAGCCTGCTGCCAGTAAGCCAGCGGCAAAACCTGCCACTAAAGCTGCTGCGCCAGCCGCCAAGGCTCCGGCTAAGGCCCCGGCCAAACCGGCTGCCAAAGCCCCGACCAAGGCCGCAAGCAAAGCTCCCGTCGCAGCAAAACCTGCAGCCAAGGCACCCGCCAAACCTGCGGCGAAGAAACCAGCAGCGGCCAGCGCGGCCAAGCCTGCAGCGAGCAAGCCGGTGGCACAGCCTGCCAAGGCAGCGGTTAAACCTGCAGTGAAGAAAGCCCCTGCGGCTAAAACCGCCAGCAAATCTGCGGCCAAGCCAGCTGTAAAACCTGCAGCTAAGCCGGTTGTGAAGAAAGCTGCCGCCAAGCCCGCTGCTAAACCGGTTGCTGCCCAGCCAGTGGTTGCCAACGCTGCGGTTGCCGAAGCGCCTGCAGGCAGCAATGGCAGTACCCCGCCAAGCGCTGTTTAAGCGCTGAGATGTGCCGCCGCGATGCGCAGCGTTTGCAGCGCATCGCGGTTGCCGGGCAGGGGGACTAGGCGTTCCAGCCAGTTCGGTGGCGCTTTCGCCGTGCTGTTCGACCAGTCTTGAGTACACATCTCCAGGCGTTCCAGCTGTTCGCGTTCAGCGGCCAGTTCGAGTTTCTTGACCTGTTCACGCAACGCCGCCAGAGCGTTATCGCTCTGCGCCAGCTCACGCCAGTTCTGCCGCAATTGGCGCAGCGGCATCACCACTTGTTGTTGCCAGGGTTGCGCGAGCGCGCGCAACGCTTCGGCGCGCTCATCGCAGTAGGCAATTTGCCGGCGTTCCAGCCAGGCGGCGCAGAGCAACAGGCACACATCCGCACCCTGCGTTTGCAGCAGCAGGCAGGCGGCCTCGACACTAGGTCGTTGATACAGTGCTTCGGCGAATCGCCACAGGTCAGTAGGCATGGTGCTTTCCGGGTTTCTCTAAAGGGACTCTGGTAGACTCCGCCGCCATTATGATCCGACTCCTGAACCTGACTTTACAGCGTGGCCCTCAGCGTCTGCTAGAAGACGCCGAGATGACCCTGCACCCCGGCCACAAAGCCGGCCTGATCGGCGCCAACGGTGCCGGCAAATCCAGCCTGTTCGCCTTGTTTCGCGGTGAGCTGAGTGCGGACGCGGGCGACTGCCTGATTCCCGCCGATTGGCGCGTGGCGCACATGCGCCAGGAGATCGACGCGGTCGAGCGCCAGGCGGTGGATTACGTGCTCGATGGCGATGTAAAGCTGCGTCGGGTGCAGGCCGAGCTGGCCGTGGCCGAAGCGGCGCATGATGGCGCCGCCGTGGCGCGTTTGCACACCGAGCTCGACACCCTCGACGGTTACAGTGCCGATGCGCGGGCGCGCAAGCTGCTCGCCGGCCTGGGTTTTGACAGTGCACAGATGGATCGCCGGGTTGGCGACTTCTCCGGTGGCTGGCGCATGCGCCTGAACCTGGCGCAGGCACTGATGTGCCCGTCCGACCTGCTGCTGCTCGATGAACCGACCAACCACCTCGACCTCGACGCGATCCTCTGGCTGGAAGGCTGGCTGAAAAGTTACCCCGGTACCTTGCTGCTGATCTCCCATGACCGCGATTTCCTGGATGCCGTAGTGGACCATGTGGCTCACCTCGATCAGCAGAAGCTGACCCTGTATCGCGGCGGCTATTCGGCCTTCGAGCGCACCCGTGCCGAGCGTCTGGCGCAGCAGCAACAAGCGTACGAGAAGCAGCAAGTGCAGCGTGCGCACATGGAAAAATACATTGCGCGCTTCAAGGCACAGGCCACTAAAGCCCGTCAGGCGCAGAGCCGGATCAAGGCGCTGGAGCGCATGGAGGAATTATCCGCCGCCCATGTCGATTCACCCTTCGACTTCAGCTTCCGCGAAGCCGACAAGATTTCCAGTCCGCTGCTGGATCTGAGCGAAGGCCACCTTGGTTATGGCGACAAAGTAGTGCTGGAGAAGGTCAAACTGAACCTGGCTCCCGGCGCGCGCATTGGCTTGCTTGGGCCGAACGGCGCGGGTAAATCGACCCTGATCAAGAACCTGTCGAATGAACTGCAACCGATCAGCGGCCGTTTGCAGCGTGGCGAGAACCTGGTGGTTGGCTACTTTGCCCAGCATCAACTCGATGCCCTGGATGACAAGGCCAGCCCGCTGCTGCATTTTCAGCGCCTGGCGCCGACTGAGCGTGAGCAGACCTTGCGTGATTTTCTCGGTGGTTTCGACTTCCGTGGCCCGCGCTGTGACGAGCCAGTGCTGAACTTCTCCGGTGGTGAAAAAGCCCGTCTGGCCTTGGCGTTGATCGCTTGGGGTAAGCCGAATCTGCTGCTGCTGGATGAGCCAACCAACCACCTCGACTTGGAAATGCGTCTGGCGCTGACCATGGCGCTGCAGGAGTTCAGCGGCGCCGTGGTGGTGGTTTCCCACGATCGTCATTTGCTGAAAAGCACCACCGATGAGTTCTTGTTGGTGGCCGGTGGTCAGGTGCAGCCGTTCGATGGTGATCTGGAAGACTACGCCCGCTGGTTGGTGGATTACCGCACGCGACAAGCGCCGACGAGTGGCGGCGAAAGCAGTCCGGATAAAGCCGACAAGCGCGTGCAGCGTCAGGCTGCGGCAGCGTTGCGTCAGCAACTGGCGCCGCACAAGCGCGAAGCCGACAAGCTGGAGAAAGAGCTCGGCCAGTTGCACGAGAAACTTGCGGCCGTAGAAGCCCGTCTGGGTCAAAGCGACATCTACGAAGCCGCGCAGAAAGACGCGCTGCGTGACGCTCTGGCCGAACAGGCCAAGCTGAAAAGCCGCGAAGCCGATCTGGAAGAGCGCTGGATGCTCGCGCTGGAAACCCTCGAAGCCCTGCAAGCCGAGCTGGAAGCCGCCAGTTGAACATCACTCTGCCGACCCTGGAATGGTTGATGACCTGGCAAGAACCGCTGCTCAGGGTTGGTCAGGTGATCCTGATTGTGCTGCTGGCCTGGCTGTTTCAGCGCATTCTGACGCGTGGTATCACCCGCCTCGGCAACCGCTACCCGCAGTTGCCAGCCGAGTTGCTGATGCCGTTGCGCGGCTTGCTGCGTTGGTTGATTCTCGGCAGCGCTTTTATGTTGGTATTGGAGCGTTTGGGTGTTTCCGCCCAGGTGCTGTGGACGGCACTCACGGGTTTTGCAGCGGTGGCGGCGATTGCCTTTTTCGCCATCTGGAGCGTGTTGTCTAACATGTTCTGTGCGCTGCTGATTTTTGCCATGGGGCCGTTTCGCCTGGGCGATTGTGTCGAGGTGTTGGAAAGTGCCGACAAGCCTGGTGTACGTGGGCGAGTGGTGGCGATCAACCTGTTTTACACCACCCTGGAAGATCTCAGCGGTGATGCGCCCGGTGCCTGGGTGCAGATCCCCAATAGCCTGTTTTTCCAAAAAGCCGTGCGCCGCTGGCGTAATGGCGAACTCCCTACGCCGCGTAATACCGAGGTTTAAGCAATTATGGAATGGCTGGCCAGCCCTGAACTCTGGGTCGCTTTTCTGACCCTGACCGCCCTGGAAATTGTCCTGGGCATCGACAACATCATCTTTATCTCGATCCTGGTCAGCCGTCTGCCCAAGCATCAGCAACCCAAGGCGCGTTTCTTCGGCCTGGCCTTGGCGATGGGCACGCGGATTCTGCTGCTGCTGTCGATCAGCTGGGTGATGCGCCTGACGGCCGACCTGTTCCATGTGTTCGACCAGGGCTTCTCTGGTCGTGATCTGATCCTGTTCTTCGGTGGCCTGTTTCTGTTGTGGAAGAGCACTGCGGAGATCTTCCACAGTCTGGAAGGCGAAGAAGAAGTCCAGTCCGCCGGTGGCAAGACTTACGGCTTTATGGGGATCATCGTGCAGATCGCCATTATCGACATCGTCTTCTCTCTCGATTCGGTCATCACTGCAGTCGGCCTGGTCGACAACGTGCCGGTGATGGTCGCGGCCATCGTTATCTCGGTGATTGTGATGATGCTCTCGGCAGGCACCATCAGCGACTTTATCGACAAGCACCCGAGTCTGAAAATACTCGCTCTGTCGTTCCTCATCGTGGTCGGCACTGTGTTGGTCGCCGAAGCCTTCGGCGTGCATGTGCCGAAGGGTTATGTGTACTTCGCCATGGCTTTCTCGCTGGCGGTGGAAGCCGTCAACATCCGCATGCGTACGGCGCGTGCCCGCGCGCGCAAGGAAGAAGAGCTGGACGCGGTGCAGCTGCGTAAGGGTTCGCCGGACTGATTAGCTGGCTGGGCGAGCAACACCACAAGGGGTAGGCTAAGGCCTGCCCTTTTTTATTTCGCTGTTCGTTTAATGGAGAAGTGTCATGGCTCTGGAAACTTGGCTTGCGTTCTTTGTGGCCTGTTGGGTGATCAGCCTGTCTCCGGGCGCCGGGGCGATTGCCTCGATGTCGGCAGGGCTGCAATACGGCTTTTTACGCGGCTACTGGAATGCCCTGGGCCTGCAACTGGGCCTGGCCTTGCAGATTGCCATCGTGGCCGCCGGTGTCGGGGCGATTCTGGCTGCTTCGGAGCTGGCCTTCAGCTTGATCAAGTGGTTTGGCGTGGTCTACCTGGTGTACCTCGGCTATCGCCAGTGGCGGGCCCTGCCCAGTGATATGACGGCGCAGACCGAGCGGCCCATCGGCCGGCCGCTGACCCTTGTGCTGCGTGGCTTTCTGGTCAACTTCAGCAACCCCAAGGCGATTGTCTTTATGCTCGCGGTACTGCCGCAGTTCCTTAACCCGCAGGCGCCGCTGCTGAGCCAGTATCTGGTGATGGGGGTGACCATGATCTGCGTCGATCTGATCGTTATGGCCGGTTATACCGGCCTGGCCTCACGGGTGCTGGGCGCGCTGCGGTCGCCACGTCAGCAGAAGCTGATGAACCGCACCTTCGGCGCGCTGTTTGTTGGTGCGGCGGCGTTGCTGGCCAGTGTGCGTCGCGCGCCGGTCTGATCTGGGCGAGTTGGCTTACCAGGGAATCGGCTGGCCATCCCAGCCCCAGAAGCTGCCGGTCTGCCCCGGACCATGCTGCTCGATCTGCGCCAGCAGGCATTCGGCGGCATAGTTTGGGGTAAACAGCTTGTCTGCCGGCACATTGGCCTGAAAGGGTTTCGACAGCTCGGTGTCGGTGGTGCCGGGGTGCAGGCTGAGCACGCAGCTGTTGGGGTTGAGCCGGCTGAGCTCGATGCTCGCCGTGTGCAGTAGCTGGTTCAGTGCTGCCTTGCTGGCGCGGTAGCTGTACCAGCCGCCGAGGCGGTTGTCGCCAATCGAACCGACCCGCGCCGACAGCGCCGCCACCGTGCACGCATGCTGACCGCGTAGCAGCGGCAGCAGGTGCTTGAGCAACAGAATCGGCGCAAAGCTGTTGCGTTGAAAGGTCGCCAGCAACCCCTCAAGATTGATCTGAGCCAAGCCCTTTTCGGCCTTTGCCGCGCCGTCCTGCAGCACGCCAACGCTGCATAGCAGTAGATGCAGGCGCGGGATGGCCGCGCGCAAATGCGTGGCCAGCTCACTCAGTGCCCGTTCATCGCATACATCTACATCCAGGCACTGCAGGCGCTGGCCGTACTGCTCTCGCAGTTCGCCAAGGCCAGTTGCCTGAGTGGCTTGGCGGGCAATGGCCCAGACCCCAGCGACATCGGCGCGGGCCAGCAACTGTTGGGTCAGCGCCAGACCAATCCCTCGGCTGGCGCCGCAGACCACGACATGCGCTGGTTCTTCCAGGCGTTGCCAAAAATTCATCGCACTACTCCTGCGGCGTTGCGACGATCCGTCGCGGCCCATGGTCGATCAGTGGTTGAGGAAAGTCAGTAGGAGGATGACAATGGAATCGTCATTCATTCGTATTTGGGTTTTCTCCTATATGACTTCCGTATTGCGTTTGTGCAGTTGGTTGCTGGTGCCGGTTTTTGCGCTCTGCAGCCTGACTGTTATGGCCGAGCCCATCGAGGGCGCGGCGCAAGCTCTGCATCTGCTGGGTTACCTGGGCGCGGACTACCCGGCCACCGTGGCCAATGGGCAAGTGATCGACTCCGGTGAGTACCGTGAGCAGCTTGAGTTTCTTACTGTACTGCAAGGCTTGATCGTTGCGCTGCCTGCGCGTGGTGAACAAGCCGAGTTGCAGCAGGGCGTGGCCAGTTTGCGCACGGGCATTGAGCAGCGTGCCGATGGTAATCAGGTCGCCCAGCAAGCCCGTGAGCTAGCCGCGACGTTGGCTACTGCTTATGGCGTCAGCCAGGCTCCAGCCATCACGCCCGACCCCAGCCGTGGCGCGCCACTATTTGCCCAGCACTGTAGCGTTTGCCATGGCGATAGCGGTGCGGGCGATGGACCCGCCGGGATTGGCCTGGAGCCGCCGCCGGCCAACTTGCGCGATCTGACGCGGCTCAACCGGTTGAGCCTGTATGACCTGTTCAACACCGTCGGCCTAGGTATCGATGGCACTGACATGGCAGCTTTTGCTGATCAGCTGGATGAGCGTCAGCGCTGGGATCTGGCCAGCTATATCGCCGGGTTCAGCGCCGAGCCGGCGGCTCAGGGCGAGGCGTTCAGCCTGGCTGCGCTAGCTGGTATGACCCCTGACGAGGTAGCAGCCGCGCAAGGTGATGTGGCGGCTGCACGGTTCCGCGCTCAACGTGCGCAGCCGCCGGCGCAACAACGCGGCCCGCAGCAGTTGATTGGGCATACCCAGGCGATGCTTGAGCGCAGCCTTAGCGCCTACCGCGACGGCGATCACGAGCAGGCTTATGACCTTTCTGTCGCGGCTTATCTGGAAGGCTTCGAGCTGGTCGAGGGGGCGTTGAACAACCTCGATCCGGCGCAGCGCAAAACCACCGAGCGCGCCCTGATGGCTTATCGGCAGGCGCTGCAAGACGGTTTGTCGGTGCCTCAGGCGGCGCAACGTCTGGAGCAGGCCAAGGCCGAGCTGGCGACCTCCGCGGCGTTGCTCGACAGCGATGGTTTGTCGGATTCGCTGAGCTTCTTCTCCAGCTTGCTGATCCTGCTGCGCGAGGGGTTGGAGGCGATTCTGGTGTTGGCGGCGATTCTCGCCTTCCTGCGCAACACCGGTCAGCAGCAGGCGGTGCGCAGTGTGCACGTCGGTTGGGGCTTGGCTCTGTTGGCCGGGGTGGCCACCTGGGCGCTGGCGGCGTACCTGATTGATGTCAGTGGCGCTCAGCGCGAGGTGCTTGAAGGCGTTACCGCGCTGTTTGCCAGTGTCATGGTGCTCTGGCTGGGCGTGTGGATGCATGACCGTCGGCATGCCGCGGCGTGGCAGGATTACATCAAGAGCAGTCTGGTCGGTGGTGGTGGCCGTTTCGGCTTTGCCGTACTGGCGTTCTTCTCGGTGTACCGCGAGCTGTTTGAAGTCATCCTGTTCTACGAAACCCTCTGGCTGCAGGCCGGCCCGCAGGGGCATGGCATGGTCCTGGCCGGTGCCGCTGCCGCTCTGGCACTGCTGCTTGGCTTGGCTTGGGTGATCCTGCGCGGTTCACGCAAGCTGCCGCTGGCGACCTTCTTCGGTGCTAACGCGGTGCTGTTGTGCGTGCTTTCGGTGGTGTTTGCCGGTCACGGTGTGGCGGCCTTGCAAGAAGCCGGCGTTCTGAACACGCACCCCGTGGCCTGCTTCGAGTTCGACTGGCTGGGTATTCATGCGGATGCTTACGGCCTCGCGGCCCAGGCCGTCGCGCTGGCGGCCATTGCGCTGTTTTATGGGCGTAGCTGGTTGGGCGAGCAGCGCCGTCTGTCTCAGGCCTGAAGCGCAGCTGCTGCCGGCATGGCTACCATGTCGGCTTGCCTGCAAAGAGTAATGAGTCATGCGCGTGTGGATTGATGCCGATGCCTGCCCCAAGGCAGCCAAGGATCAGGTGGTGAAGTTCGCCTTGAAGCGGCACTTCGAGGTGTTATTGGTGGCCGGTCAGGCGCAAATCAAACCGGCCTACAGCTGCGTGCGCCTGATCGTGGTACCAAGCGGGCCGGATGCCGCCGATGATTACCTGGTGGAACACGCCCTGCCGGGTGAGTTGGTGATTTGCAGCGACGTGCCGCTGGCCGACCGTCTGGTAAAGAAGGGTGTCGCCGCCCTTGATCCGCGTGGTCGCGAGTTTGATGAACGCAATATGGGCGACAAACTGGCGGTACGTAACCTGTTTACCGAGCTGCGCGAGCTGGGCCAGGTCGGCGGCGGCCAACCGCCGTATGGTGAGCGCGACAAGCAGTCCTTCGCCAATTCACTGGATCGTATCCTCACACGCTTGCAGCGCGGTTAGCCTTTAGCCACACAGATACGTGCCGGTGCCCACGGCCACCAGGGTGCCGTCATCACTGTGCAGTTCGCTGCGCACCACTGCCACCTTGTTGCCGGTACGCAGTAGCACAGCGCTGGCGGTAAAGCGCTGGCCACGACCGGGGCGCAGGTAGTCGATGCGCAGGTCGATGGTGCCGAGCTTGGACAGTCGCGTCATGCGTTCGGCGCTGGATAGGTGCTGGTGTTTGTCGAAGGCACCGATCAGCGCCATGGCGCCGCCAGCCACATCCAGCAGCGATGAAATCACTCCGCCATGCAGGATGCCATGGACGAAATTGCCGATCAGCTCGGGTTTCATCGGCAGGTGCATGGTCACGCGTTGAGCGCTTAATTCATCCAGCTCGATGCCGAGCACTTTGTTGAACGGGATGCGCTCGAAAAAGCTGCTGACCGCTTGTTGCAGCTCGGCGGTCAGCTCGAAAGGTGGGTTGCTCATGGGGGCGTGCCTGGGCGAAGGGATGCTCAACCTGCCGCACTGGGGGCGATCTGACCAGTGGCGCGGCCGGAGTACCGCGCGCATTGGCGTGATCGGCTTGCTATCCGCCTGGTCTGCGGCTGATCAGGCCACAGACTCAGGCCGGGTGGCTGAGCTCCAGTACCCGATCCACTAGCTTGTTGATCCCCGAGGCAGCTTCACTGATCGACTCGGCGAGCATATAAGCTGGGGTGGTCACCAGCTTGCGCTCGGCATCTTCGACAATTTCGCTGACCTCGCACTCATGGTGCTCTGTGCCCATCTGCACCAGGGTGGCGGCGGTGTCATGGTCCTTGCCGATGGTGCAGATCACGCCGCTACCGAAGATTTTTGCCGCCAGCGCTGGAGCAATGCACATCAGCCCGACCGGTTTGCCGGCTGCGACGAAGGCCTTGGTGGCACTCAGGACGTCCGGCTGCACCGTGCAGTTGGCACCGCTGATGGCGAAGTCGGAGAGGTTTTTCGCTACGCCGAAACCGCCGGGCATGATCAGCGCATCGAAGTCGCCGACATGCAGCTCCTTGACGTCCTTGATCTTGCCGCGAGCAATGCGCGCCGACTCCACCAATACGTTGCGCGTGTCGTCCATTTCGTCGCCACTGTAGTGATCGACCACATGCAGCTGCGGCACGTTGGGGGCAAAACACTGCACATGTGCGCCACGCTGATCGAGGCGCAGCAGAGTGATCACGCTTTCATGTATTTCCGCGCCGTCATAGACGCCACAGCCGGAAAGAATCACCGCGACTTTCTTGTTCATCAAGTTCTCCTGAATTACCGAGCCGTACCGGATTAAGTCATGTTCTCTGAGCTTTGATTCACGATCTCGCGAGCTAGAGCACTGCAAGGCAAAAATAGGCGAGGAAGCGGAGTGTACTTTTGTACATGAGCATTCCGAGCCTGTTTTTAACGCCGCAGGGCCGACGCGCAGCAGGTCGTAACGGGTCTAGCTGTCGCCATATGCCACCCAGGTTGGCATGGTGCGCCGCGAGAGTGGTGCGGCGCTGGGCTAGGATTTATTCAGCAATCCTAGCCGTTAGCTGCATGCAGCGATATGGCGGTTCCATGCAACGGGTGAAACCATGAATTACATCCTTTACGCCGTACCGTTCTTCTTTGCGCTGATCGCCTTGGAGTTATTGATCGACCATTGGCGCGGGGTCAGTACCTATCGTTTCTCCGATGCCATCAACAGCCTCAGTGCCGGGGTGCTGTCGACCACAGTGGGCCTGCTGACCAAAGCCGTTGGTCTGCTCACCTACACCCTGGCCTGGCAGCAGCTGGCGCTGTTTGAACTGTCGGCCAGCAGCCTGTGGGTCTGGCTGTTCGCCTTTGTCTTCTATGACTTCTGCTACTACTGGAACCACCGTCTGGGCCATGAGCGCAATGTGCTCTGGGCCGCGCATTCGGTGCATCACCAAAGCGAGGACTACAACCTCTCCACCGCGCTGCGACAGACCAGCACCGGGTTTATCTTCGGCTGGATCTTCTACCTGCCGATGGCTGTGGCCGGTGTGCCGCCGCTGGTGTTTCTCACTGTGGCGGCGCTGAACCTGCTCTATCAGTTCTGGGTGCATACCCGGCATATCCCAAAACTGGGCTGGTTCGAGTGGGCGTTTATCACGCCGTCCAACCACCGCGTGCACCATGCGCAGAATGCTGTGTATATGGATCGCAATTACGGCGGAGTGTTCATTCTCTGGGATCGCCTGTTCGGCACCTTTCAGGAAGAACTGGATGAAGAGCCGGTGGTGTTCGGCGTAACCACGCCGTTGGCTAGCTGGAATCCGCTGTGGGCCAATGCGCAGTTCTATGTCGCGCTGTGGCGTGATGCGGTGCGTGCCGAATCCTGGTGGGACAAGTTGCGCATCTGGTTTATGCGCACCGGCTGGCGCCCGGCCGATGTGGCGGCCAAGTACCCGCAGAGCAAGCCGGACCTCAGCCAGTTCGTCAAATTCGACGTGCCGCTGAGCCTGGCGCAAAAGCTCTATGCCGGTGTGCAGTTCAGCCTCTATGTGGCAGGCGGTACGTTGCTGCTGGGTATGGGCGGCGAATTGAGCCTGGCGCAAACGCTGCTGGGCGTGCTCTGGATGGCGCTGGGCCTGTACATCATTGGCATCTGGCTGGAAAACCGAGCCAATGCCAAACGCCTGGAAATCCTGCGCCTACTGCTCAACCTGCCGCTGGCCTGGTTGGCGCTGCAGTTGGACCTGCTACCGGCCCAGCCAATGCTCTGGGCGCTGCTGCTGGGTTATAGCCTGCTGAGCCTTGGGGCGCTGTTCTGGACCCCGCGTGGGCAGGATGCCGTTCCCGCCTAAAAGCTATTCATGGCTGGACCCAACAACGGTGGACAGGTGTAGGCCTGCTCCACCGTTATGCTTTTCAGGCTCGAGAAAACGCGCATGAGCCCATTCGCGTGCAACATATCTTCGCAATAGTTGCGGCGCTATGCTGGTTGGGCTTGCGGCAAGCGGTCGCAGCGCTGTCGTGCGTTGTCATACTTTGGTCATAATGGCCGCTTATAACTGTCACACTTGCCCGTTGCTACGGGCTTCGGAGCCTGCCGTGAGCTTTACCCCCGCCAATCGCCTGTTTCCCGCTACTCGCCTGCGTCGCAACCGCCGTGATGATTTTTCCCGGCGTCTGGTGCGGGAAAACCGCCTGAGTGTCGATGATCTGATTCTGCCGGTGTTTGTCCTCGACGGCGAAAATCGCCGCGAAGCGATTGCCTCGATGCCGGGTGTCGAGCGTCTGTCAATCGACCTGCTGCTAAAAGAGGCCGAGCACTGGGTCGCCCTGGGCATCCCGGCACTGGCGCTGTTCCCGGTGACGCCGCTGGAGAAGAAATCCCTGCTCGCTGAAGAAGCCTGGAACCCCGACGGCATCGCCCAGCGTGCGATCCGTGCCCTGCGCGCCAAGTTCCCCGAGCTGGGGGTGATCAGCGATGTGGCCCTGGACCCATTCACCACCCACGGCCAGGACGGCATTCTCGACGCCGATGGCTATGTGCAGAACGACATCACCGTCGATGCGCTGGTCAAGCAGGCGCTGTCGCATGCAGACGCCGGTGCCCAGGTAGTGGCGCCCTCGGACATGATGGACGGTCGTGTGCAGGCCATTCGCGAGGCGTTGGAACTGGCCGACCATAGCAATGTGCGCATCATGGCCTACTCGGCCAAGTACGCCAGCGCCTACTACGGTCCGTTCCGCGATGCGGTGGGCTCCGCGGCCAATCTGGGCAAGGCGAACAAGGCCAGCTACCAGATGGACCCGGCCAATGGCGACGAAGCGCTGCATGAAGTGGCGGCGGATCTGGCCGAAGGCGCAGATATGGTCATGGTTAAGCCGGGCATGCCCTATCTGGACATCCTCTGGCGGGTCAAAGCGGAATTCAAGGTGCCGACCTTTGTCTATCAGGTCAGCGGTGAGTACGCCATGCATATGGCGGCTATTCAGAATGGTTGGTTGGGCGAGGCGGTGATTCTCGAATCACTGACTGCCTTCAAACGTGCGGGTGCCGATGGCATCCTGACTTATTTCGCCGTGCGCGCGGCAGAACTGCTGAAGCAGGGGCAATAGCCCCGCCAGGACTTTGTAATGAACACCGAAGGACTCAGTACCCCTGAATTGCAAGACGCCCAGCCGGTCGTCGATGAGGTTGTAGCCGTGGAAACCCCTGTCATTGAGGCCCCAGCGCCGGTTGTACCTGCGCCTGTGGTGATCCATAACCTGGATGACAGCAGCCTGTATATCCACCGCGAGCTGTCGCAGCTGCAGTTCAATATCCGCGTGCTGGAGCAGGCGCTGGATGAGTCCTATCCGTTGTTGGAGCGGCTGAAGTTCCTGCTGATCTTCTCCAGCAACCTGGATGAGTTCTTCGAGATTCGTGTTGCCGGCCTGAAGAAGCAGATCAACTTCGCCCGCGAACAGGCTGGGGCCGATGGCCTGCAACCGCATCAGGCGCTGGCGCGGATTGCCGAGCTGGTGCACGAGCAGGTGGATCGCCAGTACGCCATCCTCAATGACAACCTGTTCCCGGCGCTGGCCAAGCACAACGTCAACTTTATCCGTCGGCGCTTCTGGACGGCCAAGCACAAGGCCTGGGTGCGCCGCTATTTCCGCGACGAGATCGCGCCGATCATCACTCCGATCGGCCTCGACCCGACGCACCCGTTTCCGCTGCTGGTAAACAAGAGCCTGAACTTTATCGTCGAGCTGGAAGGCATCGACGCCTTCGGGCGCGACTCCGGTCTGGCGATCATTCCAGCGCCGCGTCTGCTGCCGCGCATCATCAAGGTGCCGGAGGATGTTGGCGGTCCGGGCGATAACTTCGTGTTTCTCTCCTCGATGATCCACGCCCACGCCGATGACCTGTTCCAGGGCATGAAGGTCAAGGGTTGCTACCAGTTCCGCCTGACCCGTAACGCCGATCTGTCGGTGGATACCGAGGATGTCGAAGACCTGGCCCGGGCCCTGCGTGGCGAGCTGTTCAGCCGTCGTTACGGCGATGCGGTACGCCTGGAAGTGGTCGACACCTGCCCACGGCCGCTGTTGGATTACCTGCTCAAGCAGTTCAGCCTGACCGAAGCCGAGCTGTACAGGGTTAACGGCCCTGTGAACCTGACGCGTTTGTTCAGCATTACGGGTCTGGAAAGCCACCCGGAACTGCAATACACGCCGTTCACTCCGGTGATCCCCAAGCTGTTGCAGAACGCCGAGAACATTTTCAACGTGGTCAGCAAGCAGGACATCCTCCTGCTGCACCCCTTCGAGTCGTTTACCCCGGTGGTCGAC
>JAHJXZ010000088.1 GCA_018827205.1 Gammaproteobacteria bacterium
CCGGCGTGTCGTCGACGATCAGGATCACCCCGCGCTCTGCTGCGCTGGAGTGCTGCTCAGATGGATTGGTCAGCGCGTTCATGCTCGGCCTCCTTGAGTTGGCGGTTGAATTCGTCCAGGCGGTAGCTTTTCACCAGGGCTCGCAATGGCGCGGTGAAGCGGGTGCTGGCGGGTGTCAGCCGATCAATGGCGTCGAGTTTCTCCTGGATGCCGCGGATATAACCAATCGCGCCGAGTTCACGCAGAGCTTCGAGGTCTTCGCTGCTGAGGCGTACGCTGTGTTCTAGCGTGGGCTTTGGCAGGGCTGCGGTGCGGCGCAACCACTGCAGGTTGAGTTGCTTCTGGATACGGTCGAGCAGTTCCGGGGTATGCACCGGCTTGGCCAGGTAATCGTTGCAGGCGGCGGCGACGCTACGCTCGCGGTCATCGGCAAAGGCGTTGGCGGAGATCACGATGATCGGTGCCTGGCTCTGGGCATTGCGGCGGATCAATCGGCTGGTTTCCCAGCCGTCCATCTGCGGCATCGACAGGTCCATCAGAATCAGATCGGGGAACAGCAGGGCTGCCTGGCGAATCGCCTCCTGGCCGCTGGCCGCCTGGGCAATGCTGAAACCCAGTGGTTCGAGCATACCGGCCAGCACGCGGCGGTGTTCGATATGGTCGTCTACCACCAGGATCAGCCGGCGTGGGCCTTGATAGCCGATGATGTCGTGCTCCACATGCACCACTGCCTGCGGCACGCGCACCTCGGAGAGGAACAGGCGCACCTGGAAGCTGGTGCCCTGGCCCAACTCACTTTTCACCGACAGCTCGCCACCCATCAGCGCGGTGAGCATGCGGGTGATGGTCAGGCCTAAGCCAACGCCGTTGTCCTGGCGCATCAGGTCGCCACGCTCGAACGGTTGAAAGACCCGCTCGATCTGTTCGGGGGCGATGCCAATACCGCTGTCGATAATTTCGAAGTTGGCGGTTTCACGCCGGTAGCTGACGCGCAGGCACACCTGGCCGTGGTCGGTGAAGCGCACGGCATTGCCCAGCAGGTTGATCAGAATCTGCCGTACGCGTTTCTCATCACCGCGTACCACCGCCGGCATGCGCCCGCTGGTTTCCAAGCGAAAGGCCAGGCCTTTTTCTTCCGCTTGCGGGGCAAACATGCGCTCGATCTGGTGAATAAATTCCGGGAAAGGGATTTCCGTCAGTTCCAGGTTGAGCTTGCCGGCCTCGATCTTGGCCACGTCGAGCAGGCCATCGATCAGCGACAACAGGTGCGAGCCGCTGCGGAAAATGGTCGCCAGGGCGTCCTTGTGTTGGCTCGGCATGCCGGCGTCGCGCTGCAGAATCTGCGTATAACCGAGGATGCTGTTAAGCGGCGTGCGCAGCTCGTGGGACAGGCCGGTGACGTAGCGGCTCTTCGCCGCGTTGGCGGCTTCGCTGGCTTCCTTGGCTTTCTGCAGGGCCTCATCGGTCTTGCGGTGGGCTTCGATCTCCTGCATCAGCAGCTGGGTCTGCCGGTCGGATTCCTCTTGGGCTACGCGCCGGCTTTCGCGGGTCAGCACCACCCACCAGGCGAGAATCGCCGCGAATAGCGAGAGGGTCAAAAAGGCCTTGAGAAAGGCCAGGTAAAGCGTCTCCTGCGCTTCTGGCGATTGTTCTAACAGGCCGTGGGAAACCTGGCTGTAGATCAACGCCAGCGCGCTGAATAGCAGCGCCACCAGTACCGTCAGTAATCCCAGGTACTGCGCCAGGCGGCTGTGCAAACGAGGAATCGACGACTGCGGGAACAGCCAGCGGATAAAGTCGTCGAGCTGCTCGGACAAGCGCGCCCGTGGTTTGCAGGCGTCGCCGCAGCGCGCGTCGAGCGAGCAGCACAGCGAGCAGATTGGTGTGCTGTAGGCCGGGCAAAACGCCATGTCTTCGCTCTCGAAGGCGTTGCTGCACAGGCCGCATTGCACGGTGGTGGTGACGCCGAGCGGGTAGAGCAACAGCGGGTCGCTGCTGCGTGCAAGGTAGTAGCGGCCGTTGGTCAACCAGGCAATCAGCGGTGCGCACAGCAGCGCCGAGCCCAGCGCCACAACCGGTGAGGCCGCCTGCGCCAGTTGGCCGAACAAACCGCCGTGGGCGAGGATCGACAATAGGGAGGCGATCAGCATGGCCCCAACGCCCACCGGGTTAATGTCGTAGAGGTGCGCGCGCTTGAACTCAATGTGTTTGGGCGACAGGCCCAGCGGCTTGTTGATCACCAGGTCGGCGACCACTGCGCCGATCCAGGCGATGGCGATATTGGCGTACAGGCCGAGCACTTCTTCGATGGCCTGAAACACCCCAAGCTCCATCAGCATCAGCGCGATGGCCACGTTGAACACCAACCAGACCACGCGGCCTGGGTGGCTGTGGGTGACGCGGGCAAAAAAATTCGACCACGCCAGTGAGCCTGCGTAGGCGTTGGTCAGGTTGATCTTCATCTGGCTGACAATCACCAGCAGCACCATGGCTGCCAGCGCCCATTCAGGCGAGCTGAACACATAGTTGAACGCCACCAGGTACATCTGCGTTGGCTCGGCGGCGCGGTCCATGGGGATTTCGTGTTGCAGGGCGAGGAAGGCGAGAAAGGCCCCGGCGAGCATCTTCAGCGCGCCGGGGATAATCCAGCCCGGGCCGGCCAGTAGCAGCGCCGCCCACCAGCGCTTGCGGTTGTGGCGAGTCTTTTCCTGGAGGAAGCGCAGGTAGTCGACCTGCTCGCCAATCTGCGTGACCAAAGCCAAACCCACGGTGCAGGCCGCGCCGAAATACAGCAGATTGAACGCGCCACCTTCACCCTCGCGGCCGGCAAAGCTGGTCCAGTCGCTGAGGGCTTCGGGGTTTTTGCCGATGACGAACACATACGGCAGAAACAGCAGAAACAGCCACACTGGCTGGCTCCACATCTGCAGACGATTGATCAGGGTGATGCCGTAGGCGACCAGCGGGATGACGATCACCGAACAGATCACATAGGCCAACGCCAGCGGGATGTTGAAGTACAACTCCAGGGCAAGGGCCATGATCGCCGCCTCAAGGGCGAAGAACAGGAAGGTGAAGCTGGCGTAGATCAGCGAGGTGATGGTCGAGCCGATATAGCCAAAGCCCGCACCACGGGTCAGCAGGTCCATGTCCACGCCGTAGCGCGCCGCGTAATAGCTGATTGGCAGGCCGGTAAGGAATATCACCAGGGCCACCGCAAGCACGGCCCACAACGTGTTGGTGAAGCCATAACTCAGTGCCAGAGCACCGCCGATGGCCTCTAGCGCGAGGAACGACACGGCGCTCAGGGCGGTGTTGGCAATGCGTGCTTCCGACCACTTGCGAAACGACTTGGGGGTAAACCGCAGCGCGTAGTCTTCCATGGTTTCGTCGGCGACCCAGCTGTTGTAGTCGCGGCGGATCTTGACGATGCGCTGGGTGCCAGTCGGTTGCACAGAGGACGCTCCTGGGCGTGGTTAATACAGATGTTTGAATTTGCAACATCCATGCCCTGCGTCCGTAGCGCCTGTCCTTGCGCGCGCGAGCTTTTATCTGCCTGCAGCTTGGGCGCGATCTTGCACTGCTTTGGGGCGTCGGGCTGTACGTCAGATGACGTATGCCGTTACGTCAACCTGCGTATACCGCCTGGGGAGGTGAGCAACGATGCTGGTGGCGAACCGAACTGGTACCCGCAAGGCGAGCCAGGGAGGAAAACCACCCAGAGGAGCATGACCATGGATTCACCGACTCGCTTTCTCCCTCGTCGGCTAGCGTTGGGTGCTGCGGCACTCTCGCTGCTGGCGGCCAGTGTGTTCAGCCAGATGGCTTTGGCTGATGACGTCAACACTACCGGCTTGGCCATTACCGATACCGAAGTAACGGTCGGCCAGCTGCACTCGGCCACCGGCACCATGGCCATTTCCGAAACCGGTTCGATTCAGGCCGAACGTCTGGCCATTGAGCAGATCAACGCCAGTGGCGGCATCCTCGGTCGGCAGATCAAGATCATTCAGGAAGACGGCGCCTCCGACTGGCCAACCTTCGCGGAAAAAGCCAAGAAACTGCTGGTTGGCGACAAGGTTGCTGCGGTGTTCGGCTGCTGGACGTCAGCCTCGCGTAAAGCCGTGCTGCCGGTGTTCGAGAAGGAAAACGGCTTGCTCTACTACCCGACCTTCTACGA
>JAHJXZ010000089.1 GCA_018827205.1 Gammaproteobacteria bacterium
CTGTCCACACTGGTCAAGGTCAGCGACCGCGCCCGGCCGACCCAGCTCAATCAGTTCCAACAGCTCAACTCGGCGATCATTCAGGGCGTACCGATCGTAAGCATGGGCGAAGCCGTCGAAACCGTTGCGCAGATCATGCGTGAGGAAGCGCCTGCAGGCTTTGCCTACGACTTTGCCGGTGCCTCGCGCCAGCTGGTGCAGGAAGGCAACGCGCTGTACGTGACCTTCGGCCTGGCCTTGGCACTGATCTTCCTGGTGCTGGCGGCGCAGTTCGAGAGCTTCCGCGACCCGCTGGTAATCATGGTCACGGTGCCGTTGTCGATCTGCGGCGCGCTGATTCCACTGTTCCTTGGCCTGTCGAGCATGAACATCTACACCCAGGTGGGCCTGGTGACGCTGATCGGTCTGATCACCAAGCACGGCATCCTGATCGTCGAGTTCGCCAACCAGCTACGCCGTGAGAAGGGCTTGTCGCGTCGTGAGGCGGTCGAAGAGGCCGCAGCGATTCGCCTGCGTCCGGTGCTGATGACAACGGCCGCGATGGTCTTCGGCATGGTGCCGCTGATCCTCGCAACCGGTGCAGGCGCGGTCAGCCGCTTCGATATTGGCCTGGTGATTGCCACCGGCATGTCGATTGGCACCCTGTTCACCCTGTTCGTGCTGCCCTGTGTGTACAGCCTGCTGGCGCAACCGGATGCACCTGCAACAGCTACCAAGGCTCACTGACAGCACAGCGAAGCGTGGCGGCCATGGAAGGTCGCCCACAAAAAAGCCCTGCATTGCAGGGCTTTTTTCTGTCTGTCGAATCGGATCAACCTTGCGAACGAGCGCCCTGGGACAGACTGAACATAAACAACAGCAGGTCCTGATCCGGTTTGAGCGCCTCGGCCGTTCGCGCCTGCGGCGGCAGCGGGCAGTAGCCCCGCTCATTGAGGGTGATGACCTGGGGGCTGGCTTCTTGCCAGGCCGCAGCCGCAAGCGAGGCCACGCTGAGCGCGGTTACCAAGAATAAACCTCGTGCGATTTCTAGCTTCATCACTGCAACCTCTTGATAGCGCTGCTAAACGCTGTATGTAGACCCTAGATCACTGATAACCGCAGCATCGCGCTTTGCGACCAGCGGTCGTTACTGCCGGACTCTGCCGGCAACTCCATCCAGATCATCCTGATCCACAAGCAAGCCATTTAGCAGGCCAGGCTTTGAGCTGCATTCACGCCATTGGTTCAATGCGTGAGCAAACCAAGGTTGGGCGTCGCAACACCGCGCCGGGCGGTAACACTCTCACGGTCACTTAATTGCCCAATTGCATCAGCGTGGTGCGTCATAGAACCAACTGTTTTAAAACAGCTGCAGGCAAAACCGTAACCGGCACAATCTCCAGCCACACAGCAAAAGCGGCGTGGTAGAGCACATCCAGGTGAGGTCAAAACACGGAGCAGCAATGCTGACCAGCAGCACAGCGCAGATTGACAGGCTCCAGTCCGGGAGCACGCACAACACAAAGCAATTGGCGTACCGCTTTGCCGCGAGGGACTGTTATAGCCTAGAAAAATGAAAACCCCGTGACAGGCACGGGGTTTTCTTTACAACGTACAGGCCGCCTGGCGACGGCCTGTTAGGGGCCGGGCTGGCTTACATCATGCCGCCCATGCCACCCATGCCACCCATGTCCGGCATACCGCCACCGGCTGGCTTGTCTTCAGCCACTTCGGCGATCATCGCTTCGGTGGTGATCATCAGGCTACCGATCGAAGCTGCAGCTTGCAGTGCCGAACGAGTGACCTTGGCCGGATCGAGAATACCCATCTCGATCATGTCGCCGTAGGTGTCGGTAGCGGCGTTGAAGCCGTAGTTGCCCGAACCCTGCTTGACCTTGTCGACCACAACGCTTGGCTCGCCGCCGGCGTTGGAAACGATCTGACGCAGCGGCGCTTCAACAGCGCGACGCAGCAGAGCGATACCGACGTCCTGATCGGCGTTGTCGCCTTTCAGTTCGCTGATGGCCTGCAGAGCGCGAACCAGTGCCACGCCACCGCCAGGTACCACGCCTTCTTCAACGGCCGCGCGGGTTGCGTGCAGGGCGTCGTCAACGCGGGCTTTCTTCTCTTTCATTTCAACTTCGGTACCGGCACCGACTTTGATCACGGCAACACCGCCAGCCAATTTGGCCAGACGCTCTTGCAGCTTCTCTTTGTCGTAGTCGGACGAAGTGTCTTCGATCTGCTTACGGATCTGCAGTACGCGAGATTCGATATCAGCTTGAACGCCAGCACCGTCGATGATGGTGGTGTTTTCTTTGCTCAGGATGACGCGCTTAGCGTTACCCAGGTGCTCCAGGGTAGCGCTTTCCAGGCTCAGACCGATCTCTTCGGAGATCACGGTACCGCCAGTCAGCACAGCGATGTCCTGCAGCATGGCCTTACGACGATCACCAAAGCCTGGTGCCTTAACGGCAGCAACTTTAACGATACCGCGCATGTTGTTCACAACCAGAGTCGCCAGGGCTTCGCCTTCAACGTCTTCAGCCACGATCAGCAGCGGACGGCCGGACTTGGCTACAGCTTCAAGAACTGGCAGCAGCTCACGGATGTTGGAAACCTTCTTGTCGACCAGCAGGATCAGCGGGCCGTCGAGCTCGGCAACCATGGTGTCCGGCTTGTTGATGAAGTATGGGGACAGGTAGCCACGGTCGAACTGCATGCCTTCAACAACCGACAGTTCGTTTTCCAGGCCCGAACCTTCTTCAACGGTGATCACGCCTTCTTTACCGACTTTTTCCATAGCTTCGGCAATGATTTCGCCGATGGAGGTGTCGGAGTTGGCGGAGATCGAACCGACCTGAGCGATGGCTTTAGTGTCAGCGCAAGGCTTGGACAGGTTCTTCAGCTCGGCAACAATGGCGATGGTCGCCTTGTCGATACCGCGCTTGAGGTCCATTGGGTTCATGCCAGCAGCGACGGCTTTCAGGCCTTCGTTGACGATGGCTTGAGCCAGAACGGTCGCAGTGGTGGTGCCGTCGCCTGCGTCATCGTTAGCGCGCGAAGCAACGTCTTTAACCAGCTGAGCGCCCATGTTCTCGAAGCGATCTTTCAGCTCGATTTCTTTGGCAACGGAAACGCCGTCTTTGGTGATGGTCGGAGCGCCGTAGCTCTTCTCGATGATCACGTTACGGCCTTTCGGACCGAGGGTCGCTTTTACAGCGTCAGCCAGAACGTTGACACCGGTGAGCATTTTCTTGCGGGCGGAATCGCCGAATTTAACTTCTTTAGCAGCCATGATGGTTATTCCTTAATTCGTTCAAATAGAGCGGAATTCGTAGCGACGGGGCGCTGAAATCAACCTTCAACGACAGCGAGGATTTCGCTCTCGCTCATTACCAGCAGGTCTTCACCGTCAACTTTCACGGTGTTGCTGCCGGAGTAAGGGCCAAACACCACTTTGTCGCCGACTTTGACAGCCAGGGCGCGCACTTCACCGTTGTCCAGCACGCGGCCGGTACCGACAGCGAGGATTTCACCGCTGTTGGCTTTCTCGGCAGCGGAACCTGGCAGCACGATGCCGCCTGCGGTTTTCTTTTCTTCTTCGCTGCGACGGATTACGACGCGGTCATGCAGAGGACGAAGCTTCATTGTCGATCTCTCCCAATAGGTGGTTTTTCGGCCGGTGTATTCACCGGCGGGTTAGCAAAATCCGGCGAGGCCGGTTGCGTTGCGCCAGGCGCAACGCTGAAGTCTGAATCTGTCTGACGACAGAAAACCTTGCGGTGACCGCTACATAAGGGCGCACAAGAGGATTTCAAGGGCAGAGGATGATTATTTTTGCGATCAGCACTGCCAAAACAAGACCTACACGTTGCGTACAAGCTTACTCACGACGCTCATATTCACCTTCCAGCACATTAGGCCTGACCTGCCCGGAACGGGCGGCCTGATCATCAAAGAAGGCACGCTGGCGCATAGCCTGTTCGGCGGCACGCAGGCGTACCTTGTTGACCAGCAGACGGCGCGTGAAGGGGATCAGGCAGAAGACACCGAAGATGTCGCTGATAAAGCCTGGCAGTAACAGCAAACCACCACCGACGGCGATCAGCAGGCCCTCGAGCATTTCCTGCTCGGGCAGCTCACCACGCGCCAGTTTTTCCCGCGCACGCCAGGCCGTGGCAACACCAGCGACACGCAGCAGCACGCTGCCAAGAATCGCAGAGCCAATGACCAACATCAGCGTCGGCAGCACGCCGATGGCGCTGCCCACCTGAATCAACAGGGCCAATTCGATGATCGGAAACAGCAAAAACAGAAACAGAAAAGCGCGCATCAAAGGTTCCTTAACGGAAGATCAGCTTCCTATGGGACAGAAGTATGGGGCGTTAGGCTGAATTCAAGCTGAAGCCTGACCGTCGGTCGGCCAGACTTCGGCGCGAGCCAGTGCTACCAGGGCCTGGCGCACCTCCAGCGGACTGTTACAGGATGTTGGGAAGGCCAACCAATACAGACCCTGACCGATGCGCAAGTGGAAACCTTCGCTATCGAGACCGACCAGCTCGGCCGGCGTATGGCCGGGCAAGCCAACCAGCTCGACATAGTGAGCGATAGCGTCAGCATGATCACTATTCATGTGTTCGGCCATGCCGATTTCACTCTCGCCGGCAAAGGGATTGGTCAGGGCCACCTGGTCCAGCCAGTGAATCGCGCCAAAACCGCCGATATAGCGCCAGCGCACCGGCTCCAGCCGCCAGAAGTCGAAGTCATGGGCCTGGTGATAGCCGCGCGAATCCGGGAAATAGCGGTAATAGCGCTGCGCAGCAGCTGCAATCTGCCCTTCGTCATCCAATTGCCGCGCTTGCGCGAGCAGCGTAAGACGGCCAACCGCCTGCACATCCTCCGCTCCACGCTCGCCCACCAGCAGCGAGCACTTGCCGTCCTGCTTGAGGTTGTGGGTGTGCTGGGCGATACGGCTGATCAGAATCAGCGGATAGCCGTCAGCATCCAGGCAGTAAGGCACCACTGATCCGAAAGGGAAGCCCGGCATGGCCTTGGAATGGGTACTGAGCACGCCACGGTATTCCTTGAGCAGCAATTCTCGGGCATGCTTGCCGGCTTTCACGCTCAACTTATGACTCCTTGCATAGAATCCGTCACAAACGGACAGGCGCTTTAGAATAACGGTTACAGCGCCGGCAAGGTTACACCGAAGAGCCTGTTGATAATCTCGCGGGCTGGGCCAGACACTGCTATCGCGGTATGCCCGGCGCGCAGCAGAGGTTGCAGCGGTTCGAACCACTTGAGGGGATACGCAATGCAACTCAAAGACAAAGTGATCGTCATCACCGGCGGCTGCCAGGGTCTGGGCCGCGCCATGGCTGAATACCTGGCAGAGAAAGGCGTCAAGCTGGCGCTGGTCGACCTGAATCAGGAAAAACTCGACGAAGCCGTGGCTGCGTGCAAGGCCCTGGGCGTGCAAGCCCGCGCCTACCTGTGCAACGTCGCCAATGAAGAGCAAGTGACCCAGACTGTGGCACAGATTGCCGAAGACTTCGGCGCAATCAACGGCCTGGTCAACAATGCCGGCATCCTGCGTGACGGCCTGACCATCAAGGTCAAGGACGGCGAAATCACCAAACTGAGCCTGGCCCAGTGGCAATCGGTGATCGACGTCAACCTGACCGGCGTATTCCTCTGCACCCGAGAGGTCGCGGCGAAGATGATCGAACTGAAGAACGAAGGCGCGATCATCAACATCTCCTCGATCTCCCGCGCGGGCAATATCGGCCAGGCCAACTACTCCGCAGCCAAGGCCGGTGTGGCAGCCGATACCGTGGTCTGGGCCAAAGAGCTGGCGCGTTACGGCATCCGCGTTGCGGGCGTAGCACCGGGCTTTATCGAAACCGAAATGGTTGCCAGCATGAAGCCGGAAGCGCTGGAGCGCATGACCTCGGTCATCCCACTGCGCCGCATGGGCAAACCGGCCGAGATCGCTCACTCGGTTGCATATATCCTGGAAAACGACTACTACACCGGTCGCGTTCTGGAGCTGGATGGCGGCCTGCGCCTCTGATCCGCTAGATCGAAACGCTGCAAACAAAAAGCCCCGCATCTGCGGGGCTTTTTTGTGTGCAGCCGAGGCTTACCAGCCGACGCCAAAACCCAGGCTGTAACGGGTTTCGTCCAGCTCACCTTCCGAACCACTGACCAGGTCCTTCTCCGCCTTCATATTCAGCGAAGCCCAGTCCGTCAGTTTGTAACGTAACCCCACCGCAGCATCCAGGGTGTAGTCAGCCACATTGGCCAGCGGCTTACCCACCTCACCATCGCTGAACAGCTCGACACTCTTGCCGACCAGGTAGCGGTTGTAATCCCACTTCATACTCACCGCATAGAAGTTGTCACGTTCGCCATTGTCGTATTCATAGTCCGAACGGTTAAGCAGGCCGGCCACGGAGAAAGCGCCCAGCTCGTTATCCCAGAACTGATAACCGGGACCGGTACCCAAGGTACGCTGGCGGCGCACCTCTTCAATACGGTCACGCTTGTATTCCATGCGCCCCTGCCAAAACCATTTCTCAGTCAGAAAACGGTCAAGCGCATATTCAGCACTCCAGTTATCGGTGGTCACCACGTCATCCTGAAACTCACGGTTGTATTCCGCCTCGGCGTGGTGCCGCCACAGGCCATGCCGCGCCTGAGTTTTCAGGCTGACGTCATAGTCGTCGGTATCACGCTCAGCACGCTTGTAGTCCAGGGCAGCATCGATATTGCCCTTCCAGACTAAGTCCTCAACCAAAGGTTTGGGCTTGAGAATCTGCTGGATGCTCGCTAGCTCAACAGTCTTGGGAGCACCACCGTTGGCCAGCGTTACCTTGCCCGGCTCAGCCGACTGCAGGGATTTGGTGCGCTCACCAGCAATAGCGTTTTCCTTGATCAGCAGTTCCTGATCGCTTTCCAGGGTCGCGATCTTGCTCCAGTCGAGGGCAATCGCGCCGCCGTAGTCGGTCGCCAGCAGCAGCTTGCCACCGTCGTAGAACTTGATCTTGCCGGTAAGGCGGTCGCCGTTCTTCAGCCAGACGGTATCCGCCAGCGCGGAGGTGGCAGCCACAGAAAGGGCCAGGCACAGCAGGGTTCGGGAAAACATAGGAATGGTTTTTCTACTTCGGGTTCGCGGAAGGTCGCGCATTATCCGTAAGCACGACGCCAGAGCAAGCACTGACCGACAGAACTACCGTGAGTTCACCGCGGTCTGCCCTACCAGCCGACCCCTACCCCCAACAAATAACGCCGCTCACTGCTGGTTTGCCCGAGCCCACGCGCCTGGTCCAGCTCATACAACAGCGATAAGCGCGCCCAGTCCGTCAGCCGATAACGCAGGCCCATTTCACTGTCGAGTACATAGTCAATTTCATCTATGTCCGGCAGCTGCAGCTCGGCCGTACTGTAGAACTCCAAACGGGTACCCCAGAGCAGGCGTTTGTAATCCCAGGAAAACGAGTAGGTATTCAGCGCCAGCTCGCCGGCGCTACTGTCTAGTTGCAGACGATTGAACTGACCAATCACATCCAACCGGCCCAGCTCATTATCCCAGAAGCGATAGCCCGGACCGGTACCCAGCGAACGCTGACGATTCAGGAAGGCGAACTCGTCTTCGTCCTGCTCGGCACCGACCCGCCAGAACCAATGGTCCGTGATAAAGCGGTCGAGATCGTATTCCAGCTGCCAGTTGTCGGCAGTCTTAGCGTCATTCTTGACCTTGCGTTCCAGCTCACCGGCTAACACGTGACGCCAGCGGCCATGCTCCATACGCGTATTGCCTTTAAGCTTCCACTCATCGCTATGGTTGTCGTCGCGTTTCATGTCCAATTTTGCATCCAGGTTGCCCTCCCATAAGCGGTCCTGCAGCACCGGGCGCGGTGGAATCAGCCGATTGATACTCGCCAGTGGAACGGTCTGTGTGCTTTCACTGACGACCCGTACCATGCCCTTTCCGGCGGCTTCCAGTTGATTGCTGCGCTCGCTATCGAAGCCCTGGCGACGTATCAGCAAGGGTTTCTCCGAGCGCAGGGTGTCGATATCCTTCCAGGCAATCAGCACCTGGCCGGCGTACTTGGTTTTCAAGGCCAGTTTGCCGCCATCAAGCAGAACTATCTCACCGCTCAGGCGGTCACCATTGTTCAACCACACCGTGTCCGCCCAAGCAGGTGCGGCCAGAGCAATAACCAGAAGACACAACAGAGTACGTAGCAACATGATGGAAAAGCCGGATAACGAGCCAGGACAGGGGCAGAAGCATGCCGCGCCAGGCCAGCCGACAGCAAGCCAACTCGAGCGTCGCACGGCACTTTATGCGGTGCTGGCCCAGATACCTGCCGGTTGCGTGGTGAGTTACGGCCAACTGGCCGCATATGCAGGCCTGGGCCGCGCCGCGCGCTGGGTCGGGCGCGCCCTCAGTCAGCTGCCGGACGGCAGCATTCTGCCCTGGCACCGGGTAATTGCCGCCGGCGGGCGCCTCAGTTTGTCCGTTGATAGTATCTCCGGCGCGGAGCAACGCAGCCGCCTACGTGAAGAAGGCGTGCAAATCCATAACGATAGGGTGGATATGCCGCGCTATGGCTGGCGCCCAATGGAGCACAGCGGTTAGAGTGCGCCCTTTATTAGGTCAAACTCAGGCTGATACCCCTTCAATGCCCCGTAAAAGCTGGCGTGATGCCATTGCTGCCTACTCCAGCCCCTCGACATTGGTGCTGCTGCTTCTAGGGTTCGCCGCTGGCCTGCCTTATATGCTGGTGTTCTCCACCCTTTCAGTCTGGTTGCGCGAAGCCGGAGTGGCCCGCGATACCATAGGTTTTGCCAGCCTGATCGGCCTGGCATACGCCTTCAAATGGGTGTGGTCGCCGCTGCTCGACCAGTGGCGCCTGCCGCTACTCGGCAAATTGGGCCGCCGGCGATCCTGGCTGGTGCTGTCGCAGATCCTGATTGCCATCGGCCTGGCCGGCATGGCCCTGTGTGACCCACAAACTCATCTGACCTGGCTGATTTCCCTGGCCGTACTAGTGGCCTTCGCCTCAGCCACCCAGGACATCGCTGTCGATGCCTACCGCCTGGAAATCGTTGATGACACCCGCCAGGCCGCGCTCGCCGCGAGCTATATGGCCGGCTACCGCGTCGCCGCCCTCCTGGCCACCGCCGGCGCGCTGTATTTCGCCGAAGGCTTTGGGTCCACCGCCCTGCTCTATCAGCATGGCGCCTGGGCTGGCACCTACCTGCTGTTTGCCCTACTGATGCTGCCCGGCCTGCTGACCAGCCTGTGGATGCGCGAGCCGGATGTACCACTGCGTACGCAACTGGCCGCTGCGCGTTATGGCTTCAGCCACCAGATTATGTCGGTATTGGTGCTGATAGTGCTGCTGGTGTCGGTACCGGCGATGTTTACCCAGTTCTATCACACCGATTTCGCCAGTCTGGTCAACGGCGAAGCGAGCTTGCTCGACCTGCTGCTGGAAGACCGCGCCTTCCTGCGCGCGCTGCTCTACACCATCCTCACTGCCCTGTGCCTGTCGTCTATGGGCCGCCGCGGCCTGGCCCCGGTGCTGACGCCGGTTAACGACTTTATCGTGCGTTACCGCTGGCAGGCCTTCCTGCTGTTAGGGCTGATCGCTACCTACCGCATGTCGGACACCGTGATGGGCGTGATGGCCAACGTGTTCTATATCGACCAGGGTTTTACCAAGGATCAGATCGCCAGCGTCAGCAAACTGTTCGGCCTGGTCATGACTCTGATTGGTGCAGGCTTTGGCGGCTTGTTGATCGTGCGCTTCGGCATTCTGCCGATCATGTTTATCGGCGGCGCGACCTCGGCGGCAACCAACCTGCTGTTCCTCATGCTCACCGGCATGGGCGCAGACCTGCAGATGCTGATCGTGACCATTTCCGCCGACAACTTCAGCGCAGGCCTGGCCACCGCGGCATTTGTCGCCTACCTGTCGAGCCTGACCAATCTGAAGTTCTCTGCCACCCAATACGCACTACTCAGCTCGATCATGCTGTTGCTACCACGGCTGATCGGTGGTTACTCGGGGGTGATGGTGGAGAAGTTCGGTTACGCCGAGTTCTTCCTGATTACCGCCTTGCTGGGTATTCCGACACTGATCCTGATCATTCTGCAATGGCGCCGCGAGCGGCTTCAGGCCAATGATGGCAACGCAATTAACGCCGCCGAACAGCCGTAACTGAGAAAGCTGGCAAGAGTCTTGTTCCACCCCCTGCTATCCGCAGAAGGGCAGAGCATGACCCTAGCATTCAGTAACGTCAGCAGTTTCTCTAGCCCAGCCAACCTCGATAGCTGGTGCAGATCCAGGGAGAGTGGGTCGAAGAGCCCAACGACCGCCGCGGCGGACACAGCGTCGTCCAACGTATTTGGAAGGACAACACGCTGCTCTATGCCAAGCGCCAGACCGGACATATCCACCGCAGCCTACTCCACCTTTTTGGCCGACCCACAGTACTGCGCGAGCGCGCTGCGCTGCTAGGGGCTCGCAAAGCGGGTGTAAGAGTCCCGGAAATCATCTACTGCGCCGCTGAACACAATGCCCAAGGCTGGCGCGCCTTGTTAGTGACCAAGGCACTGCAAGGTTTTCAACCCATCGATGACTGGTACGCAGGCAATAGCCGCGAGCAGTATGGCGAAGCACTGCACCAGCAATTGCTGCAGAAAGTAGCGCAGAGCCTGGCCAGCTTGCATACCGCACGCTGGCAACATGGCTGCATCTATATCAAAATATCTTTGTGCGCATCACTGGCGAAGGACAGACGCTAACGCCCGAGATTGCACTGCTCGACCTGGAAAAATGCCGCCGCCTGACCAGCAAATAAGCCGCACTGCACGACATGCTGCAGCTACGTCGCCATTCGCCTTGGGATCAAAGTGATTGGAAAACCCTGATTGGCCACTATCAAACCGCCATGGGTCATAACTTCAAAAGTCTCTATAACGCCACTCGCCCCTAACAGGGCGAGCCGCGGTGCGAGCCAGGCTCAGCTGGGCTGCTGCACCAGATGCACCACCCGTTGCGGGAATGGAATGCCGATACCGGCTTCAGTCAAACGCTCCTTGGCCTGCTCGGTAAAGGCAAATGTCACCGGCCAGAAATTCGGTGTATCCACCCAGACCCGCAGTGACACGTTGATCGCGCTATCGCCCAACCCTGTAACAAAAACCACCGGGGCCGGGTCAGCATGCACCCGCGGATCCTTGGCTATTTCCAGCAGCACCTCACGAGCTTGCTTGATGTCGCTGGAGTAGTCGATGCCAAGGTTGATATCGGCTCGACGCTTGGGCTCACGCGAATAGTTGGTGATATGGCCGTTCGATAGGCTGCCATTGGGCACGATCACCACCTTGTTATCCGCGGTTTTCAGCGTGGTATGGAAAATCTGAATACTGTCGACGCTGCCCGATACGCCTTGCGCCTCAATCCAGTCGCCTGCACGGAACGGGCGAAACAGCATGATCAATACCCCGCCAGCGAAGTTCGCCAGGCTCCCTTGCAAAGCCAGACCAATCGCCAGGCCGGCGGCACCGATCACTGCGATAAAGGAGGTGGTTTCCACGCCGATCATCGAGGCCACACTGACCAGCAGCAATACCTTCAGCACGATGCCGAGCAGGCTGCAGATAAAACTGCTCAGCACTCGATCGATCTGACGCATATTGAGTAAACGGCCAACACTCGAGGTAAGCCGGCCAATCAGCCACCAACCAATCAGCATCGTGATCAAAGCCAGAGTCAGCTTGCCGCTGTATTCAAGCACCACAGGCAACCAGGCCTCGGACATTTTCACCAGCTGTTCGACGTTCATATCCATCTGTTAATCCTTGTAAACCTTTGAAAATAAAACGCCACGGCAAGCCGTGGCGGTTTCACTGCACCAACACCGTTGCGACGCCTGTGCGGCGGCAAGGTTCAACGCTCACGCATTAATCGCGGAAGTTATTGAACTGCAGCGGCATACCGAAGTCCTTGGCACGCAGAGCGGCGATGGCCTCCTGCAGGTCATCGCGCTTCTTGCCAGTGATACGCACCTGCTCACCCTGAATGGCGGCCTGCACCTTAAGTTTGATGTCCTTGATGTGCGCGACGATCTTCTTCGCCAGGTCCTTCTCGATCCCTTCGCGCAGGATCACTTCCTGCTTAACGCTCTTGCCCGATGGGTAGGCGTCCTTGAACTCCAGGCACTGCACATCAATCTTGCGTTTGACCAGGCAGAGCTTGAGAATCTCAACCATCTGCTCCAACTGAAAATCCGCATCGGCTGTCAGGTTGACAGTCAGCTCTTTCAGCTCAAAGCTACCTTTACCGCGCAGATCATAACGACGGTCCAATTCCTTTATGGCACTGTCGATGGCGTTGGTAACTTCATGTTTGTCCAACTCGGACACCACGTCGAACGAGGGCATGGGCTTACTCCAGATAGACGGCGCGCCTTGCATCACGAATGGGACACGCCTGGCTTGACGGTAAAAAAACCCGGCCATTATATAGCGGTAGCAACATACACTGCCCGGCGAAGTATCGGGCCCACGTGATTTCCCCCCAGCGAGCCTGCCCATGCCTAACCCCCACCTGAGCATTTTGGTCGTCGATGACGCCAAGTTCTCCAGCGCCATGATCGGGCGCGCCCTGAGCCAGGCAGGCTATCAGGACCTCCGTTTCGCCAGCAGCGCCGCAGAGGCCATCAAACTGCTCGAACAGCGCCCTGCCAGCGTTTTACTCGCCGACTGGCTGATGCCTGAGATGAATGGCCTGGAACTGACTGTGCAGGTGCGCCAGTTCGATGAAATGGCCCATCACTACACCTACGTCATCCTGCTCACCGGCAAGGAAGGCGAAAACGTATTGGGTGAAGCCTTCGACAGCGGTGTCGATGATTTCATCAGCAAGGCCGCGATGAACGAACAACTGGTGCCGCGCGTCTACGCCGCCGACCGCCTGTGCAACACCCTGCAGCGCCTGCTCCAGGAAAACCGCCTGCTTACCGAAAACATCGCCAGCCTGGAACAGCGCAACCTGATCGACCCACTCACCGGCCTGGGCAACAACCGCTACCTGCACCAGAAGATGCTCGACAGCCTGCGCCAGGTCGAATCCCGCGGCGGCGCGCTGTGCTACCTGCTGATTGGCCTGCAGGACATGCATGAGCTGCACCAGCGGCATGGCGACGCCTTCTACAACGAACTGCTTACCGGCGTAGCACGACGCCTGCAACAACTGGTGCGGCCGCTGGATGTTCTGGTACGCCTGGATGAGTGCCACTTCGGTCTGATTACCTTGCTGGCCGATCTACATGAATGCTCACCCAGCAGCTTCAAACGCCTGCATGAAGGCATCAACCTCAAGGCCTTCAAGACCAGCGAAGGCTTTATCAGCCTCAAGGCAGGTATCAGCCTGGTGGGTCTGGATGCAAAAGGTCTACCCATCACCCCCGACCAGATCACCGACCATGCCAGCCGGATACTGCCCGAATCACACAGCACCGGACTGGTGACCGCCCTGCGCCTGTCCTTGCCGCAATAAGCATCGATCAGCATGTGGCATATCCTCGGCGCAGGCAGCCTCGGCACCCTGTGGGCTACGCGTCTGGCGCGCGCCGGCCGGCCGGTACAGCTGATCCTGCGCGACCCGGCGCGCCTGCACAGCTATCAACAGGCCGGTGGGCTGACCCTAATTGAGCAGGGCCAGGCGCAGCATTACGTCATTCCCGCGCAAACAGTCGATTCCCACCAGCCGATCCAGCGCCTGCTGCTGGCCTGCAAGGCCTATGACGCCGCCGCGGTCGTCAGCCAACTGGCGCCACGCCTGGCCCCTGGCGCCGAAATCCTCCTGCTGCAGAATGGCCTTGGCAGCCAGGACGAAGTCGCTCGCGCAGCGCCCCAAGCACGCTGCATCTTCGCCTCCAGCACCGAAGGCGCATTTCGTCAGGCGGACTTTCAGGTGGTATTTGCCGGCCACGGCCATACCTGGCTTGGCGACCCGCTTGATCTGCAGCCGCCAATCTGGCTGGAAGACCTGCACCAGGCCGGCATTGTTCACGACTGGAGCCTGGATATTCTTAGCCGGCTGTGGCGCAAGCTGGCGCTGAACTGCGCGATCAACCCGCTGACCGTGCTGCACGACTGCCGCAATGGCGGGCTGCGTGAACACCCGGCGCAAGTTGCCTGCCTGTGCAGCGAGCTGAGCGAGTTGCTGCACCGCTGCGGCCAATGCGCGGCCGCCGAGGACCTACATGACGAAGTACAACGGGTGATCCAGGCCACCGCCGCCAACTATTCCTCCATGCACCAGGATGTCAGCCAGGGCCGCCGCACGGAAATCGCCTACCTGCTCGGCTATGCCTGCAACGCCGCACAACGCCACCAACTGGTGTTGCCTCACCTACAGGCCGTGCACAGCCAACTACTGGCCCACCTCAACGCACGTGGATTGCCCAGCCACTGAGGCCCGCGTTAACCTGCCTGCACTTCAACCATCGCGACAGCCCGCCATGCCCCTGCGTCAGAGCCTCGAAAACCTACCGGTCGGCCGCAAACTGCTGGTCGCCCTGCTGGCTTTGCTCGCCACCGTGCTGCTGGTGGCCAACCTGGCCTTTATCAGCGCGGCCTACTGGATTTCTCAGGAAAGCGTGGCGCCCCAGGCCCTGCACACACTCGGACGGCTGATAGCCAGCCCACCGCTGAGCAAGGAAGCATTGAGCACACCGGCAGCTGCCGAAACGCTGCTCCGCCGCCTGGATGACTACGCGCCATTGCGCGCGGCGGTAATCTATGACGCCGAGGGGCTGAACCTGGCACAGCTGCAGCGCGGCACCAAACTGCAACTGCCGCAGCGCGTCGAAGAAGTCGAGTCATGGCGCCACAGCGAATTCCGCATCAGTCAGCTTGTCGAGCTGCCGCAGGCCACGGGTAACTCTGGCCATCTGCTGTTGGTAGCCTCCAGCGAGCTACCGGGGGTGTTCTACACCGGCACCCTGACCGCCAGCGGGGTGATTCTGGCCTTGAGCGTCCTGTTCTGGCTGATCGTCTCGCGCCAGGTGCGCCGCCTGATCACCCGACCGATCCGCCGCCTGGAAGAACTTTCGCGCCAGGTCACCCGCGAAGAGAACTACGCCCTGCGCGCTCGCCGTGGCAACCGTGACGAGATCGGCAGCCTGGCCGATGCCTTCAACACTATGCTGGTGCGCATCGAAGCCCGTGAGCAGCAGCTCAAGCGCGCCCGTGACGACGCCCAGGAAGCCTTCGACCAAGCCCAGCACCTGGCAGAAGAAACCCGCCACTCCAACCGCAAGCTGGAGCTGGAAGTACAGGTGCGCGGCAAGATCGAGAAGAAGCTCACCGGCTTTCAGAAGTACCTCAACAGCATCATCGACTCCATGCCCTCGGCGCTGATTGCCCTCGATGAGCAGCTCTACGTCACCCAGTGGAACCAGGAAGCCAGCAGCCTTTCCGGTACGCGCCTGGACGAGGCGCTAAACCAGCCGATCTTCCTCGCATTCGCGCCGCTCAAACCCTTCCTGCCGCAGCTAAGGCGCACTGTCGAACAGCATCAGGTGGAAAAGATCGAACGGGTCACCTGGGGCAGCAACGAGCAACCGCGCCACTTCGCCCTGACCTTCTACCCACTGATGGGCGGCAGCGGGCGCGGCGTGGTGATCCGTATCGACGACATTACCCAGCGCCTCAACCTGGAAGAGATGATGGTGCAATCGGAGAAGATGCTCTCGGTCGGTGGCCTGGCCGCAGGCATGGCGCATGAGATCAACAACCCGCTAGGGGCCATCCTGCATAACGTGCAGAACATCCGCCGACGCCTATCACCCGAGCTGGAAAAGAACCGCGAACAGGCGGAGCAAGCAGGCATCTGCCTGGAAGCCATCGACCGCTACCTGAATGCCCGGGAAATTCCGCGTCTGCTCGACGGCATCCAGCAGGCCGGCAGCCGTGCGGCAAAGATTGTCAGCCATATGCTTAATTTCAGCCGCCTCAGCGATCGCCAGCTGGCGCCGTGTCAATTGCCAGCGCTGCTCGATCAGGCCTTGGAAATCGCCAGCAATGACTTCGACCTGACCGAGAGCTTCGACTTCAAGAGCCTGAACATCCAGCGCGAGTTTGCCGCCGATCTACCCCCTGTGCCGGCCACCGCCAACGAACTGGAGCAGGTGCTGCTCAACCTGCTGAAAAACGCTGCCCAGGCCATCCATCAACGCGACGACAATACGACACCTGGACAGATCACCCTACGCGTACGCCTAGCGCCGCCCTGGGCGGAAATCCAGGTGGAAGACAATGGCGTCGGCATGCCCGAGTCAGTGCGCAAACGCATTTTCGAGCCGTTCTTCACCACCAAGGAAGTCGGCCAGGGCACAGGGCTTGGCCTGTCGGTGTCCTACTTCATCATCACCAACAACCACAAAGGGCAGATGGAAGTGCAGTCCCAAGCCGGCCAGGGTACCTGCTTCACCCTGCGCCTGCCGATGACCACCGCCACGCCTGACACAGGTCTCTGAACATGGGTTACCGCCTCTCAAAAATCTACACCCGCACCGGCGACGCCGGCGAAACCGGCCTGGCCGATGGCCGCCGCGTAACCAAGGACCACCCTCGGGTGGATGCCATGGGCGAGGTCGATACATTGAACAGCCATATCGGCCTGCTGCTGGCCGAACTGGCCGAACAGCAAGCCCAGTGGCCAGGGCTGGCCGAGGTTATCGAGATGCTCGCGCCCTGCCAGCACCGCCTATTCGACCTCGGCGGTGAACTGGCGATGCCGGACTACCAAGCCTTGCAAGCCCCGGAAATCGAGCGGCTGGAAGCCGCTATCGACCGCTGGAACGAAGAAGTCGGCCCGCTGGAGAACTTTATCCTGCCCGGCGGCTCGCGCCTGATTGCCCAGGCCCACGTGTGCCGCAGCCTGGCCCGCAGTGCCGAGCGCCGCTGCCAACACCTGAACGCCGTGGAGCCGATTCGCGGCGTCGGCCTGGCCTACGTCAACCGCCTGTCAGACCTGCTGTTTGTCGCCGCACGGCTGATCGCCAAGCGTCAGGGGATCGCTGAAGTGCTCTGGCAGGCGGCAGCCAAAGAGCCACAACGCTAAGCCTGTAGCCGCGTAGGGTGGATGACGCTGTTTTCATCCACCATTACGGGTTGGCGGATGGATAAAGCGCCACCCACCCTACGACTTCAGAGCAGACTCAGCTGGCTTTCGAATGCGCGCCGCTCGCCGGTTAGCGGATCAATAAAGCTTAGGCCCTTGGCTAGCAGCTTTAGCGGCTTGCTGTAGTCATCAGGCGCATCCGGAGCATCGGTGACCTCGGGATAGAACGGATCATTGAGGATCGGCGCGCCCAGCGCGGCCAGGTGCACACGCAGCTGATGCTTCTTGCCGGTAACCGGATACAGCCGATACAGCCAGTGTTCGCCGAGGCGCTGGGCGACCTCGATGCGGGTTTCGGTATTCGCTTCACCAGCCACTTCCTGCATGCGGAAGAACGGCTCGGCGCCCTCCAGTCGAGTCGCCCGTAGCAGCGGAAAGTCCAGCTGCGGCAAGGCCGCCGCCAACGCCTCGTAGCACTTGTCCATCTGCCGCAGGCGAAACAGCGCCTGGTACTGAGCACGACTCTGGCGATTGGTGGAAAACAGCACCAGACCGGCGGTGTGCCGGTCAATCCGGTGCAGTGGCACCAGATCGGCATTACCCAGGCGCTTGGCCAGCCGCGCCTGCAGGGTCTGCTCGACGTATTCACCAGCGGGCATCACCGGCAGAAAATGCGGTTTGTCGGCCACCAGCAGGTGCCCATCGGCATACAGCAGGGTTTCCTCGAACGGAATCGGCGTTTCCGCCGGAACTTCGCGAAAGTAGTGCACCTTGAGCCCTTCGCGATACGCCGCAGTTATCCCAATAGGCTGACCCTGAGCGTCGAGCACCCGGCCACGTGCGATCCGCTCCTGCCACACCGTCGACGCAATCGCCGGGAAATGCGCACACAGGCACTCGAACACCGTCACCCAGTTGCCACGCGGCAGGTGCAGAGTGCTGGGGCGCATATTCGACGGAGAGCGAGCTTCAACAGGCATGGACACACTCAACAACCAAGCGGAGGAAGACACAGGATAACGTAGCTGCTGCAATCAGCTGCCAGCTGAAGTCACCGCAGAGGCTTGCAGGGACATTCGAAACATTGCCGCGAGTAGATCGGACTGGCTGACAATACCCACCACTCGACGTTCTTCGTCGATCACCGGGATCACGTGCACATCCGCCTCAGTGAACATCTGCACTAAGTAGGTTACTGGCCAATCGGCGTGACAGGTAGGCACCGGGTGACGCATAGAACTGGCTACATCAGGAGCCTCAGTAGAGGCTTGCAACAGATCATGCAGCCCTAGCATGCCAAGCAACTCACCTTGAAGGTTAACCACGGGCATCGCCGTCAGACGGTACTGATGCAGGCTGGCTTGAGCGTCGACAAGGCGGTCATCCGGCCCCAGTGTTCGCACGTCGCGGGACATAATGTCGCCACAGAACACCTCACCAACGCGCCGCTGATAAGACCTCAGCTCGGTCTGCAGGAGAATCTCCTCTAGATCTTCACGGGAAATGTCGAGTAACTCACCGCGCGCCTCGAGCACCGCATCCAGATCCGCCGAGGTAAAACCCAAGCGATCACGCGGGAGCGGATCACGAGTCCCATGCACATTGCCTTGTTCCAACGGACGATACGGGTATTGCCGACGCAGAGCGTTATTGAACAGCAAGGCAATCAACAGCAAGCCAATGGAGTTAAGCCCCACCGGATAGAGGGCGAAGTGATAACCCAGCTGAGCCACTTCTGGCCCTGCTAACACGGCCGTCAGCGCAACCGCACCACCCGGTGGGTGCAGGCATCGCAGGGTAAACATCGCGGCAATCGCTAGGCCACCTGCGAGCACCGCCACCCAGGCGTCGTGGCCGAACCAAGTAGCGCATGTGACACCAATCAGGGCGGAAATCAGGTTTCCGCCAATAATCGACCAAGGCTGTGCCAAAGGACTGGCCGGCAAGGCAAACATCAACACCGCCGACGCGCCCATAGGCGCTATCAACCAAGGGCTGCCGCTGCCCAACACTTCGTGACAGAGCCAACTGCTGAACAACAGCCCTAACACTGCACCCACACAGCTCAACATCCGCTCTTTCAGGCTGATTGCCATGGGAGCAGGCCAGAAGCCTTTCAGCCACGTTTTGATGTTTTGCACCGTCAAACGCTCGTCTGTCACACACCATTCAAGGTGCGCGACTATAACGCCCTTTGCCCATAGGAGGCAGTTACTCCGGCCAGAACGCGCGAATCCCCGCCACGCCCTGAGCGCCGACCTGCCAGGCGCGCTCCAAGTCGGCCGGCGTAACCCCGCCTAGCAGATAGGCCGGCAGGTTGAAGCCCTGCAGCAGCTCGGCAACTTGTGCCCAGCCCAGCGGTTGCGCATCGGGGTGGGTCTGAGTCGCTTGCACAGGTGACAGGGTGATGAAATCAACGCCCATCTGCGAAGCCAGCTCCAGCTCCTGTGCTGAATGACACGAAGCCGCTAACCAACGCTGCGCAGGAAACGGCCTGCCGCCGGCGCTCAACTCACGCAACTGCTGCGCCGTCAGATGCCAGCCGGCGGCAGGAAAATCGCCCAGCCATTCCAATGGGCCCTTGAGCATCAGCTGCGCCTTGCCCGCACACAAACCGAGAGCGTCCACGGCAATATCGCGGTACTGCGCATCGAACATCGCCGGGGCGCGCAGTTGCAGCAAACGAATACCGTTTTTCAGCGCTGCCTGGATACCGCGCAGCAACTCAGGCCCACTCAGCCCCTCGGGCGTAATCAGATAGCGCTCGGGTAAACGTGCAGCTGCAACAATCGGCCGATTGGCTGCGGGAAACTCATATTCGTCCAACTGCCGAGGGCTGACCCAGGCCAGCGGCTGGCCTTCGGCACCATGGGGCTCACCGGTAAACGCCGAGACCTCCCAGACGTCCAGCAACACCTGCTTGTCCGGGTAATCGTGACGCACCTGAATCAGCGGCCGTGCGGCGCTGGGGCGAATGCCCAGCTCCTCTTCCAACTCACGGGCCAGTGCTGCCTGCACCGTTTCGCTGGCCTCGACCTTGCCACCAGGAAACTCCCAGAGGCCGCCCTGGTGCTTATCTTCAGGCCGTTTGGCGAGCAGTATCTGCCCGTCCACGCCACGAATAACCGCGGCGGCTACATGAATACGCTTCACGCCAGATGTTCCTCCTGGGCGGCTTGATACCAGCGCTGAAACGCTGGCCACTGGTAGATCGTCTCAACGTAGGCGGCAGCCTCTGCCGGCAACTCCACCTGATAACTGCGCAGACGCGCCGCCACCGGGGCAAAGAAGGCATCAGCCAGGCTGGGCTGACCAAACAGGAAGCCGCCACTCAGACAAAAACGCTGCCGGCACTCGGCCCACAAGGCGCAGATACGCTGAATATCGGTCTTGGCATCGGCCGGTATCTCAACCAGTGCCTGATTGCGTTTGAGGTCCATCGGCAGGTGGCTGCGCAACGCGACAAAGCCGCTGTGCATCTCGGCACAGGCACTACGCGCTAGCGCACGCGCCGCTCGCCCCTGCGGCCACAGCTGGGCATCGGGGAAGCATTCGGCCAGGTATTCGCCAATAGCCAGGGAATCCCAGATGGCGCCGTCATCACTGATCAGCAACGGCACTTTACCGGTCGGCGAGTGCTGCAGAATTCGCGCGCGCGTATCGGGCCGGTTCAGGGTAATCAGCTGCTCAGTATAGGCTGCGCCAGTCAGCTCCAGGGCCAGCGCTGCACGCAGCGACCAAGACGAATAGGTTTTGTCGCCGATAATCAGAGTAAGTGACATGGGCTGCGCTCGTTGCGAGAAGGTCGAGTGACCTTAAAAGGCGACTCCCGCAATAGCAAATTCCCGTTGTTCATAGGGGCATAAACAACGGGAATGCGGGCAGTCAAACAGCAGGTACGTGGCAGATCAGGTGCGGTATTCGGCGTTGATCTTGACGTACTCGTGGGACAGGTCGGTGGTCCAGATGGTCTCGCTGCAACCACCACGGCCCAGCTCGATACGGATGGTGATCTCTTCCTTGGCCATCACCGCCGCGCCCTGCTCTTCAGTGTAGGTGGCGGCTCGGCAGCCACGGCTGGCAATGCACACATCACCGAGGAATACGTCGATCAGGCTGACATCCAGCTGCGCCACACCGGCGTAACCGACGGCCGCAAGAATGCGCCCCCAGTTCGGGTCGGAGGCAAACAGTGCGGTCTTGATCAGCGGTGAATGGGCCACAGCATAGGCAACGTCCAGACACTCCTGATGCGTGCCACCGCCATTGACCTGCACGGTGACGAACTTGGTCGCACCTTCACCGTCACGAACGATGGCCTGCGCCACCTCCATAAACACCTCGCACACTGCCTGCTTGAGCTTGGCGAACAGGTCGCCGCTGGCCTGGGTGATTTCTGGCAGGGCAGCCTTGCCGGTGGCGATCAGCATGCAGCAATCGTTGGTCGAGGTATCGCCGTCGATGGTGATGCGGTTAAACGACTTGTTCGCCGCATCACGGACCAGGTCCTGCAGCACGCTGCGCGCGACCTTGGCGTCGGTGGCGATATAGCCCAGCATGGTCGCCATGTTCGGGCGAATCATCCCGGCGCCTTTGCTGATGCCGGTCACAGTGACGGTGACGCCATCGTGACTAAACTGGCGGCTGGCACCCTTGGGCAGGGTGTCAGTGGTCATGATGCCGGTGGCAGCCTCGGCCCAGTGGTTCTCGGACAAATCGTCGAGAGCAGCCTGCAGCGCGCCTTCGATCTTCTCCACCGGCAGCGGCTCACCAATTACCCCAGTGGAAAATGGCAGCACGGCACCTTCATCGACACCGGTCAGCTGAGCCAGGGCGGCGCAGGTGCGCGTGGCATTCTGCAGGCCCGGTTCGCCAGTACCAGCGTTGGCGTTACCGGTATTGGTCAGCAGGTAACGCACGCTGCCAAGCACGCGTTTCTTGGCCAGAATGACCGGCGCAGCGCAGAACGCATTGAGGGTAAACACACCCGCCACGCTGGAGCCTTCGGCACATCGCATCACTACCACGTCCTTGCGCCCCGGGCGTTTGATGCCCGCAGAGGCAATGCCCAGCTCGAAACCTGGAACCGGGTGCAGGGTAGACAACGGGCCAAGACCAACAGCCATAGAAAACGCTCCTTGAGGTGGTAGGACTTATTGCGATGGTAAAACGCCGCGAGCGGTCAGACCGTTCGCGGCGTTAATCAAGCTAGGCCAAGCATAGCCAACTTCACTGTCGGCTCAACCCGCTCTACACAGTAGGGTTAGTTAACCTGACCGTGGCAGTGCTTGTACTTCTTGCCGGAACCACAAGGGCACGGCTCGTTGCGGCCGATCTTCGGCTCGGTACGGACCGGCGCTGCAGCAACCGCCAGATCACCCTCTTCTTCGCTGGCTTCCGGCAGCAGGGCTGAAGCTTCGGCATGCTGGAACTGCATACGCTCGGCCAGGGCTTCAGCTTCACGGCGCAGACGGGCTTCTTCCTCAGCCGGATCTTCACGACGTACTTGTACATGCGACAGCACGCGGATGGTGTCGCGCTTGATCGAATCCAGCAATTCCTGGAACAGGGTGAAGGACTCGCGCTTGTATTCCTGCTTGGGGTTCTTCTGCGCATAGCCGCGCAGGTGAATGCCGTGACGCAGGTGATCCATGGTCGACAGGTGGTCTTTCCACAGGTCGTCGAGCACACGCAGCAGAATCTGCTTCTCGAAGGTGCGCAATGCCTCGGCACTGGCCTCGATTTCCTTCTCGTTGTAGGCGGTGATCAGCTCTTCGAGAATGCGCGCACGCAAAGTCTCTTCATACAGCTGGTGATCATCGTCGAGCCATTGCTGGATCGGCAGGCGCAGGTTGAAGCTGCTGTATAGCGCCTCTTCCAGGCCGGCAATATCCCACTGCTCAGGCAACGACTGCGGCGCGATATGCTGGTTGATGGTGTGATCCAGCACTTCCTGACGGAACTCGGCGATGGTTTCACCGATGTTGTCCGCAGCCAGCAGCGTGTTACGCATGTGATAGATCACTTTGCGCTGTTCGTTGGCCACGTCGTCGAATTCCAGCAGCTGCTTACGCATGTCGAAGTTGCGTCCTTCAACCTTGCGCTGAGCTTTTTCGATGGCGTTGCTAACCATACGGTGTTCGATGGCTTCACCGGACTGCATGCCCAGCGCCTTCATGAAGTTCTTCACCCGGTCCGAGGCAAAGATGCGCATCAGGCTGTCTTCCAGCGACAGATAAAAACGGCTGGAGCCTGGGTCACCCTGGCGGCCAGCACGCCCACGCAGCTGGTTGTCGATACGACGAGATTCGTGACGTTCGGATGCGATCACATGCAGACCACCTGACTCGATCACCTGTTGGTGACGCTTCTGCCAATCAGCCTTGATCTGTGCAATCTGCTCGGGCGTGGCGTTTTCCAGGTTGGCAACTTCAACTTCCCAGTTGCCGCCCAGCAGGATGTCAGTACCGCGACCGGCCATGTTGGTGGCAATGGTCAGCGCACCCGGACGACCGGCCTGAGCGATGATTTCCGCTTCCTTTTCGTGGAATTTTGCGTTGAGCACCTTGTGCTCGATGCCTGCCTGATTGAGCAGCGCAGACATGTGCTCGGACGTTTCGATGGTGGCCGTACCGACCAGCACCGGACGGCCCAGGGCCATACTATCCTTGATATCAGTGACGATGGCGGCGTACTTCTCTTCCGCAGTCAGATAGACCAGGTCATTGAAGTCCTTACGCGCCAAGGCACGGTTGGTCGGGATCACGATCACCGCCAAGCCGTAGATCTGATGGAACTCGAACGCTTCGGTATCAGCGGTGCCGGTCATGCCTGACAGCTTGTTGTAGAGGCGGAAGTAGTTCTGGAAGGTGGTCGAGGCCAGTGTCTGGCTCTCGGCCTGGATCGGCAGGCCTTCTTTGGCTTCGATCGCCTGGTGCAGGCCTTCGGACAGACGACGACCGGGCATGGTACGGCCGGTGTGTTCGTCGATCAGCAGCACCTGGTTGTTCTGCACGATGTATTCAACGTTGCGGTTGAACAGCTTGTGCGCACGCAAGCCCGAATACACGTGAGTCAGCAGGCCCAGGTTATGTGCCGAATACAGGCTCTCGCCCTCGGCCAGCAGGCCAACTTCGGTGAGCATCTCTTCAACAAACTGGTGGCCAGCCTCGTTAAGCTCGACCTGGCGAGCCTTCTCGTCGACCTTGTAGTGGCCTTCCTGAGTGACGATGCCCTCCTCTTCCTCAACATGCAGCTTGAGGCGTGGAATCAGCTTGTTGATTTCGATGTAGAGGCGCGAGCTGTCTTCAGCCTGGCCGGAGATGATCAGCGGAGTGCGCGCTTCGTCGATCAGAATGGAGTCAACTTCGTCGATCACGGCGAAATTCAGCTCGCGCTGGAATTTATCTTCCAGGCTGAAGGCCATGTTGTCGCGCAGGTAATCGAAGCCGAATTCGTTGTTGGTGCCGTAGGTAATATCGGCAGCGTAGGCTTCACGCTTCTCTTCTGGCGGCATAAACGGGGTGACGATACCCACAGTCATACCGAGGAATTCATACAGCGGACGCATCCAATTGGCGTCGCGGCGAGCCAGGTAATCGTTGACTGTGACCACATGCACGCCCTTACCGGACAGCGCATTGAGGTACACCGCCAGGGTCGCCACCAAGGTCTTACCCTCACCGGTGCGCATCTCGGCGATCTTGCCTTCGTGCAGGGTCATACCACCAATCAACTGCACATCGAAGTGGCGCATGCCCATTACACGCTTGCCGGCTTCGCGGGCTACCGCAAAGGCTTCGGCGAGCAGCTGGTCGAGGGTTTCGCCTTTGGCCAGACGGGCTTTGAACTCATCCGTCTTGGCACGCAGTTGCTCATCGGAAAGGGCAAGCATCTGCTCCTCGAAGGCATTGACGGCTTGTACCGCCTTGAGCATGCGTTTGACTTCACGCTCGTTCTTGCTTCCAAAGAGTTTTTTCAACAGAGGCGCAAACATATCGACAGGATCTTCCAGGCGTATGGATTGAGGGCGGCTGAACAGCGACCCATGCAGCCTTTATGGCTGCGTGCGAAGGGGGCATTCTACCCGGAAACGCAAACGAGGAAAGCGGCGTTATTCGACGTCGTTAACCCGGGCTATATAGCTGGCTGGATTGACCAGCCGACCGCTCTTGGTTACTTCAAAGTGCACATGATAACCGCTGGCGCGGCCACTACGACCGACCTTGGCGATGGTCTGACCACGCTGCACCAGATCACCGATCTGCACGATATTCTGTTTATTGTGCGCATAGAGCGTGGTGTAGCCATCGGCATGACTGACCTCAATCACATTGCCATAGCCCGACTTGACCCCGGAAAAGCTCACCACTCCAGCGGCGACAGCGACCACATCACTGCCGGGCTTGGCGGCAAAATCGACGCCTTTATGTTGGGTGTTGCGCCCGGTTAGCGGATGCACGCGGCGGCCAAATGGCGATGACATATAGCCGTGGCGCACCGGCATGCCGGAGAGATACTCGGCTTCACTCAACTGGCGATCACCAATCAACTGCTCAAGCACTTCCAGCAACTGCTCGCGACTGTCCAGACGCAGGCTTAGCTGATCCAATTCATCCATAAAAGGTGGCGGCGCATAAGCCGCATCGCCCAAGGTGTCTTCCGCACCACCCTGGCCAACGTTAAGCGAAAAGTCGAATTCGCTGGCATCCAGATCAGCCAGCTCGGTCAGGCGTGCACCCAGCGCATCAAGACGCGTCAGACGCGCTTGCAGCTCGGCCACGTGCACAGCGAATGCATCCAGCTGGCGCTGCGCATCCAGACGCACAGCACCCACTTCGGCGCGCTGCTCATCCAGTACCTGATTGATTTTCGAGTCGTCCTGAACGGCAACCGTGGCCGGAGCCCACCAGGCCCCCACAGCCACACCGCTGGCCAGCGCAACGCCAAGTGCCAGCAACAGCGCCAGCAACAGCCAGCGCAGATCCAGACTGAGCGAACGTGCGGCACCGTGGTGACGACTAAGTAGAATAATGTGCACGGCCTTCCCCTAGTGGTGAAGCGTCAGTCGGCAGCAGCGATTCTGCTACCATGGCGGCTCCACTTTTCCAGGCGTCCTGCCATGACATTTCGTCCTTTGCCGGCCCGGGCTCCCGCCGCGCTGTTGCGCGAAGCGAAACCCCTGAAGGCGCTGTTCAATCAAGCGCAACGCATTGATCGCCTACAGCACCTACTGGAAAGCCAGCTGCAGCCTGCTGCTCGCGAACACTGCCATGTAGCGTCATGGCGCGAGGGTTGCCTGCTGCTGATAATCACCGACGGCCACTGGGCCACGCGCCTGCGCTATCAACAAAAACGCTTGTTGAAACAGCTGCAGGCACTCGAAGAATTCGCGACCTTAACGAAGATCCTGTTCAAGGTGCAACCTCCGACTGCCGAAAGGCGTGCGCCGGGTCGCACAATCAGCCTATCCAGCAGCGCAGCAGAAAACATTCAGGCGACTGCCGATGGCATCAGCGACCCCAAGCTACGCGCCGCCCTGGAGCGCCTGGCCAAGCACGGCAAGCCCAGCGAATAAGCGCTTTTCACCCACTAACACGCAGGCAAAAAATGATCGAGAATCATTTTTAACGTTGCGCAGCAGCTGCCCGAAGGGTGGCCGCCAGGGATGCAGGCCACAAGAACGCCCGGAGCGTTCTTGCGCAAAGCCCCGAAGGGGGGAAGCACATGGATGTGCTGAACATAAAAAAGAGGCCACCCGAAGGTGGCCTCGAAAAGCAAAGTAAGGAGGGTATTGCGTTACACGGCCGCAACCGGGCGCATGTAAGAGATTGGCGCAGTGTTGGGGTCATCAAAGGTGACGACTTCCCATGCATCAGGCTGCTCGATCAGGGTGCGCAGCAGGCGATTATTCAGCGCATGCCCCGATTTGAAACCCTTGAACTCACCAATCAGGCTGTTTCCCAGCAGATATAGGTCACCGATCGCATCGAGAATCTTGTGTTTGACGAACTCGTCCTCGTAACGCAGGCCGTCTTCGTTCAACACGCGGAACTCATCCACCACGATGGCGTTGTCTACGCTGCCGCCGAGCGCCAGGTTCTGTGAACGCAGGAACTCGATGTCACGCATAAAACCGAAGGTGCGAGCGCGACTGACTTCCTTCACAAACGAGGTGCTGGAAAAGTCTACGCTGGCCGACTGGGTGCGATTGCGGAACACCGGGTGATCGAAATCGATCTCGAAGGTCACCTTGAAGCCTTCGAAAGGCACGAAGGTGGCGCGCTTGTCGCCTTCCTCAACCGTGACTTCCCGAAGGATGCGGATGAACTGCTTATGGGCATCCTGCTCTTGCAGACCAGCAGATTGAATCAGGAATACAAAGGGACCCGCACTACCATCCATGATCGGTACTTCGGACGCGGAGAGCTCGACGTAGGCGTTATCGATGCCCAGGCCAGCCATGGCCGAAAGCAGGTGCTCTACCGTATCCACCTTGACATCACCATTGACCAATGTGGTCGACATGGTGGTTTCACCAACATTACCTGCACGCGCGGGAATTTCCACGACAGGGTCCAAGTCGGTACGACGGAACACGATACCGGTGTCCACGGGTGCCGGCTTCAGGGTCAGGTATACCTTTTCCCCGGAATGCAGGCCGACGCCAGTGGCGCGGATAATGTTCTTCAGGGTGCGTTGTCTGATCATGGCTTTGGCCGCTATAGCGCTAGTTGCGAATTGTTTTCAACAATGGCCGGCGATAATAGCAGAACCGGCCTTTGCTGAACACCAATCGTCCCAATGCTCCTGATACATTTCATCAATCGGCCTGACGACGCAGGAAGGCTGGAATATCTAGGTAATCCAGGTCGTCCTGCGGGTTCAGCTTAGCGGCAGTAGCAGCGCCGCCGTGGCTTTGACGCTGAACGGTAGGACGCTCGTAGTCCTTGTAGTTAACACTCTGCTCGGTGCGAGCCGGGGCTGCTGCGTTGCTGCCAGTGCTGGCAGAAACTTGCACAGTATTGTCGATAACCTTGACCGGCTTCTCGATACGCGCACCCAGGCCAGTGGCAACCACGGTGACGTGCAGCTCGTCGCGCATGTCCGGATCGATCACGGTACCGACCTTGACGGTGGCGTGCTCGGAAGCGAACTGCTCGATGATGTTACCCACGTCGGAGTACTCACCCAGAGACAGGTCAGGACCGGCGGTGATGTTCACCAGAATGCCGCGCGCGCCTTGCAGGTTGACGTCTTCCAGCAGCGGGTTGCGGATCGCCGCTTCAGTGGCTTCACGTGCACGGTTCGGACCGCTGGCGCAGCCAGTGCCCATCATCGCCATGCCCATTTCGCTCATCACGGTTTTCACGTCAGCGAAGTCGACGTTGATCATGCCCGGACGCTTGATGATGTCGGAGATACCGCGCACGGCACCGGCCAGTACATCGTCAGCCTTGGCGAAAGCCGACAGCAGGCTGGCGTCTTTACCGAGGATGGTCAGCAGTTTTTCGTTGGGGATGGTGATCAGCGAGTCGACGCTTTCCGACAACGCGCGGATGCCTTCTTCGGCGATCAGCATGCGCTTCTTGCCTTCGAACGGGAACGGACGGGTCACCACTGCAACGGTGAGGATGCCCATTTCCTTGGCCACCTGAGCGATAACAGGGGCTGCACCGGTACCGGTACCGCCGCCCATGCCGGTGGTGATAAAGACCATATCAGTGCCCTGCAGCACTTCAGCGATACGCTCGCGATCTTCCATAGCAGCCTGACGGCCGACTTCTGGATTTGCACCGGCACCGAGGCCTTTGGTCACTGCAGTGCCTAGCTGCAGAACTGTGCGTGCACCAATGTTTTTCAGTGCCTGTGCATCCGTGTTGGCGCAGATGAACTCAACGCCTTCAATGTTGTTTTTCGCCATGTGATTGACAGCATTACCGCCGCCGCCGCCCACGCCGATGACCTTGATAACCGCACTAGCTGGAGCGCTGTCTACGAGTTCGAACATTTTCCCTCTCCTTTACTTTCTAGTTGTAACGCCTACTGCAAAATCAGAAATTGCCCTGGACCCAGCGTTTAAGCCGTTCCAGCACAGGTTGTTTGGGTTCATCGCTGTAGCTGCCAAGCGCAGACATGGAAATGCCGTCGGCCTGCTTCTGCAGTCCGTACAACAACAGGCCCACGCCTGTGGAATAAATCGGGTTGCGCACCACATCGGCCAGGCCCTTGACGCCTTGGGGCATGCCTAGGCGAACCGGCATATGGAAAATTTCTTCGGCCAACTCCACCGCGCCTTCCATCTTCGCCGTACCGCCGGTGAGTACGATGCCGGCCGGGATCAGGTCCTCATAACCGCTGCGGCGCAGTTCGGCCTGGATCAGGGTGAACAGCTCGTCGTAACGCGGCTCGACCACTTCGGCCAGGGACTGACGCGACAGATCGCGCGGCGGACGGTCGCCAACGCTCGGCACCTTGATGGTTTCGCCGGCACCGGCCAGCTTGGCCAGGGCACAGGCGTAACGGATCTTGATCTCTTCGGCGTACTGGGTCGGCGTACGCAGGGCCATGGCGATGTCGTTGGTCACCTGATCACCGGCAATCGGGATCACTGCGGTATGACGAATCGCACCCTCGGTGAAGATGCAGATGTCGGTGGTGCCGCCACCAATGTCGACCAGGCAAACGCCCAGCTCTTTCTCATCGTCAGTCAGCACGGCATACGCCGAGGCCAACTGCTCAAGAATGATGTCATCGACTTCCAGGCCGCAACGGCGCACGCACTTCTCAATATTCTGTGCGGCATTTACCGCGCAGGTGACTACGTGCACCTTGGCTTCCAGACGCACGCCGGACATGCCCAGTGGCTCACGCACGCCTTCCTGGTTATCGATCACATAATCCTGCGGCAGGGTGTGCAGCACACGCTGGTCTGCCGGTATAGCCACGGCCTGGGCAGCGTCGAGTACGCGTTCCAGATCCGCCGGGCTGACTTCACGATCACGAATAGCAACGATGCCGTGGCTGTTGAGGCTACGGATATGGTTACCCGCCACACCGACGAAGGCCGAGTGGATGCGGCAGCCGGCCATCAGCTGCGCTTCTTCAACAGCGCGCTGGATCGACTGCACGGTGGATTCGATATTCACCACCACGCCTTTCTTCAGGCCGCGCGACGGATGGGTGCCGATGCCGACGATTTCCAGTTGGCCGTCCGCATTCACTTCACCGACCAGCGCCACCACTTTCGAGGTACCGATGTCGAGGCCGACGATCATCTTGCCGCTCTGCACGTTTGCCATGGCTCTTGCCTTCTCCTGATTCACTGCACGACAGCGGTTGGTGCCGCCGTGGGCGCTACCGGCTCACGCCATGCCACGGCCAGGCCGTTGGCATAACGCAGATCGATCCGCGCAATATTCGTTTGTTGCTCTTTCAGGGCCTTGTCATAAATGGCCGTGAAGCGCCGCATTTTTTCCACCAGGTGGTCACGCCCCAGCAGCAGCTCGATGCCCTGCCCGGTGGAGAGGAACCAGCTACCGCGCTCACGCAATTCCAGGCGCGCCACGGAAAAGCCCATGGGCCGCAACATCTGGCTGAGCACCTGGTATTGCTGCATCACCTGTTGCTGCGCACGCTTGGGGCCATACAGCTGTGGCAGGTGTGGATAATTCGCCAGCTCTAGCGGCGCAAACGCCTCGCCTTGATTGTTCAGCAATGCTTCATCACCCCAGCGGGCAATCGGCAATTGCTCCTCAAGACGCACCACCAACTGATCCGGCCATACGCGGCGTACCTGTGCACTGGCAATCCACGGCATTGACTCCAACTCGCGACGCATAGTCAGCAGGTCAACACTGAAGAAACTCGCGCTGGCATACGGTGCAATGCGCTCTTGCACGGCCTGCTGATTGACGTAGCTGAGGTCGCCCTCGACGCTGATTCGCGCAATCGGCTGGTCGGCATAGGGCAACGCGCGCAACGACAACTCATAGGTGCCGTAACCCAGTGCAAGTAATAGAAACGGCCAAGTCAGGTGTTTTAACCAAGAAAAATTGGTTTTGGGCAGACTCACCCGCAGGCTGAGCGGCTCCTTGGCCACCAGACGGCTGGCGCCACGCGGCACAGGCTTGCCGCGCACGGGGGCGCGGTTCGAGCCTGGCTGGTGACGCAAGGTGGCCGTCATGACTTAACCCCGCGCCTCAAGGCTGTCGGCAAGAATCGCCAACACCAGTTGTTGAAAATCCAGACCCGCTGCACGAGCCGCCATCGGCACCAAACTGTGGTCGGTCATGCCCGGTACTGTGTTGACTTCCAGCAGCCAGAACTTGCCCTCGGCGTCCTGCATCACGTCGGCCCGGGCCCAGCCCTGAGTGCCGACAGCGTCGCAGGCGCGTGCAGTGAGGTCTTTCAGCTCGGCTTCCTTCTCTGCCGAAAGGCCGCACGGGATGCGGTACTGGGTGTCATTGGCCAGGTACTTGGCGTCGTAGTCGTAGAAGCTGTGCGGCGTGCCCAGGGCAATCGGTGGTAGCACCTGGCCGCGCAACATGGCGATGGTGAACTCGGGCCCGGCGATCATCTGCTCGACCAGCACCTGCGAGTCATAGCGGCTGGCATCCTTCCAGGCGGCGATCAGGGCATCGACATCGCCCACCTTGGCCATGCCAATGCTCGATCCCTCATGGGCCGGCTTGACGAACAACGGGAAGCTCAGTGCAGCAGCCGCAGCGTGGCAATCGGCTTCGCAGGACAGAACGGCGTGAGCCGGCGTCGGCAAGCCGAGGCTCAGCCACACACGCTTGGTGCGCAGTTTGTCCATGGCCAGGGCCGAAGCCAGGATGCCGCTACCGGTGTAAGGAATCCCGGCGCATTCGAGCAGGCCCTGCATCGCGCCGTCTTCGCCACCACGGCCGTGCAACACGATAAAGGCGCGGTCGATCTTCTCGGCCGTCAGGCGCTGCAGCAGGTCATCGCCGGCATCGATGCCGAACGCATCCACACCCGCCGCCAGTAACGCTTGCAGCACGGCATTGCCGGAGTTCAGCGAGACTTCACGCTCGGCGCTCTTGCCGCCGAATAGCACGGCCACGCGGCCAAAGGCGCTGACCGGAAATTGTGATTGCAGACTGGCAGCACTCATTTCGACTTACCTTCGGCCGCTGCGAACAGCGGACTTTGCAGCAGTTGCGGAGCCAGGCCGCCGATGTCGCCGGCACCTTGGCAAAGAAGAATGTCGCCCGCGCGCAGCAGCGGCTTGACGATTGGCGCGAGGTCAACGCCGCGCTCGATGTAGATTGGGTCAAGCTGACCGCGCTGACGGATGCTGTGGCACAGGTTGCGGCTGTCTGCCCCCGGAATCGGCGCTTCACCGGCCGGGTAGACTTCCATCAGCAACAGCACCTGGGCATCACCGAGCACCTGGACGAAATCGTCATACAAGTCGCGGGTGCGGCTGAAGCGGTGCGGCTGATAGACCATCACCAGGCGGCGCTCCGGCCAACCACCGCGTACGGCCTTGATCACCGCTGCGACTTCGCGCGGGTGGTGGCCGTAATCATCGACCAACATCACGCTGCCGCCATCCACCGGCAGTTCGCCGTAAACCTGAAAGCGTCGACCCACACCTTGGAAGCCCGACAGGCCCTGGACGATAGCCTCATCGCTGATGCCTTCGTCGCTAGCAATAGCGATGGTGGCCAGAGCGTTCAATACGTTGTGGTTGCCCGGCATGTTCACTGACACGTCCAGCGGCTCGCGGTCGCGGCGCAGCACCGTGAAGAAGGTTTGCATGCCCTGCTGACGCACGTTGATCGCGCGCACGTCGGCGCCTTCATCGAAGCCGTAAGTCACAGTTGGACGGGCCACCTGCGGCAGAATCTCACGCACGATCGGGTCATCCACACACATCACTGCCAGGCCGTAGAACGGCAGGTTATGCAGGAACTCGATGAAGGTTTTCTTCAACTTGTTGAAGTCACCGCCATAGGTACTCATGTGGTCCATGTCGATATTGGTAACGACCGAGACCATCGGCTGCAGGTGCAGGAAACTGGCGTCACTCTCATCGGCTTCGGCGATCAGGTAACGACTGCTGCCCAGCTGCGCATTGGTGCCAGCTGCATTCAGCCGGCCACCAATCACGAACGTCGGGTCCAGGCCACCAGCGGCGAACACCGAGGCCAGCAGGCTGGTGGTGGTGGTCTTGCCATGGGTACCGGCAACAGCAATACCGTGGCGATAGCGCATCAGCTCAGCCAGCATCTCGGCGCGCGGCACTACTGGAATACGACGTTCCAGGGCAGTGGCGACTTCCGGGTTGCTGGTATTCACCGCACTGGAGACCACCAGCACATCGGCCTGCTCAGCGTTCTCGGCGCGGTGGCCAATGAAAATCTGTGCACCGAAGGTTTCCAGACGCTCGGTCACGGCCGAAGCCTTGAGGTCGGAGCCGGAGACTTCATAGCCGAGGTTGAGCAGCACTTCGGCGATACCGCACATACCGGCGCCACCGATGCCGACAAAGTGGATACGGCGAATGCGGCGCATGCGGCGAATTTCCGAACGTGCAGCGGCGGGAGACTTAGCCACGGGCCACCTCCAGGCAGATATCGACAACGGTGCAGGTTGCATCGGGCTTGGCTAGACGACGAGCCGTCTGCGCCATATGGGTGAGTTGTTCGGGGTGCATCAAAACCTCGGTCAGCTGCGCGGCCAGCTTGGCGGCGTCAGTGGAACGTTGTGGCAGCAGTACGGCAGCGCCAGCACTGGCCAGATAATCGGCATTACGGGTCTGGTGATCGTCGATCGCGTGCGGCAACGGCAGCAGAAATGCTGGCAGGCCGGCTGCGGCCAGCTCGCTGACGGTCAGCGCGCCGGACCGGCACACAACCAGATCAGCCCAGGCATAAGCCCGCGCCATGTCTTTGATAAACGGCGCGACCTGCGCTTCGACGTCAACTGCGCGATAGCGTTCAGCGGTAATTGCATCATGTTGTTTGCCGGCCTGATGGAACACTTCAGGGCGCAGCTCGGCAGCCACCAGCGCCAGGGCTTCAGGCAGCAATTTATTCAGCGGTTCGGCGCCCAGGCTGCCGCCCAGCACTAGCAAACGCGGCTGGCGATTGCGCAGCGAATCACGTGGGGTTTCCAGGAATAGCTCTTCACGCACCGGGTTGCCGGTGGTACGGCGCTTGTCGCTGTTGCCGAAGGTATTCGGGAAGGCTTCGCAGACGCGGCTGGCGAATGGCACCAGGCTGCGGTTAGCCGTACCAGCCACAGCGTTCTGCTCGTGAATGACCAGCGGCGCACCGCTCATGCGCGCAGCCAGGCCGCCGGGGCCGGTGACATAACCGCCCATGCCCAGCACGCACACCGGCTGCAGTTCGCGCATTACCTTGCGCGCTTGGAACAGCGCCTTGAGCAGCTGGAACGGTGCTTTCAGCAGTGACAGCTTGCCCTTGCCACGCAGGCCAGTGACATCGATCAGATGCAGCGGCAGCCCAGCCGCCGGCACCAGCTCATTCTCGATGCCACGCGGCGTACCCAGCCAATGCACGCTGTAACCACGCGCCTTGAACTCGCGGGCACAGGCCAGCGCCGGGAATACATGCCCACCGGTGCCGCCGGCCATGATCAGCACATTACCGCGCATGCTGAACCTCCTCGGCGGACTGGCCTTCGAAGAAATCCGATTCCTTGAAGTCGACATCCTCACTGCCCAGCTGGGTGCGACGTTCCCACTCGATGCGCAGCAGCAGCGCCAGGCTGACGCAGCAGATCACCAACGAGCTGCCGCCGTAGCTGAGAAATGGCAGAGTCAGGCCTTTGGTCGGCAGCAGGCCGACGTTCACGCCAATATTGATCAGCACCTGGCCGATCCACAGAAAAGCCAGGCCGTAGGCCACATACGCAGAGAAGAACTGCTTGGCCTTCTCCGCCCACAGGCCGATATACAGGGCACGCACGCTGACGAAGACGAACAGACCAACAGTGATCAGGGCGCCGACCATGCCCAGCTCTTCAGCCAGCACGGCAAACACGAAGTCGGTATGCGCTTCCGGCAGGTAGAATTGCTTCTGCACACTGTTGCCCAACCCCACACCAAACCACTCACCGCGGCCGAAGGCGATCAGCGCCTGGCTCAATTGGTAACCGGCGCCGTACTGGTCTGCCC
>JAHJXZ010000090.1 GCA_018827205.1 Gammaproteobacteria bacterium
ACTCGCTTTCTCCCTCGTCGGCTAGCGTTGGGTGCTGCGGCACTCTCGCTACTGGCGGCCAGTGTGTTCAGCCAGATGGCCCTGGCTGATGACGCCAACACCACCGGCTTGGCCATTACCGATACCGAAGTAACGGTCGGCCAGCTGCACTCGGCCACCGGCACCATGGCCATTTCCGAAACCGGTTCGATTCAGGCCGAACGTCTGGCCATCGAGCAGATCAACGCCAGCGGCGGCATCCTCGGCCGGCAGATCAAAGTCATTCAGGAAGACGGCGCCTCCGATTGGCCTACCTTCGCGGAAAAAGCCAAGAAGCTGCTGGTCGGCGACAAGGTTGCCGCGGTATTCGGCTGCTGGACGTCAGCCTCGCGCAAAGCCGTGCTGCCAGTATTCGAGAAGGAAAACGGCCTGCTGTACTACCCAACCTTCTATGAAGGGTTGGAGCAGTCGAAGAACGTTATCTACACCGGCCAGGAAGCCACCCAGCAGATTCTTGCCGGCCTCGACTGGATCGCCAAGGAGAAGGGCGCCAAGACCTTCTACCTGATCGGCTCGGACTACATCTGGCCGCGCACCTCGATGAAGATCGCCCGCAAGCATATCGAAAACGTGCTCGGCGGCACCGTGGTGGGTGAAGAGTACTACCCGCTGGGCAACACCCAATTTGGCTCGCTGATCAACAAGGTCAAACTGAAGAAGCCTGATGTGGTCTTCGCGGCAGTCGTGGGCGGCTCCAACGTGGCCTTCTACAAGCAGATGAAAGCGGCTGGTGTGAACAGCGCCAAGCAAACCCTGCTGACCCTCTCCGTGACTGAAGACGAGCTGCTCGGCATTGGCGGCGAGAACATGGAAGGTTTCTACGCCTCCATGAAGTACTTCCAGAGCCTGGATAACCCGAACAACGCCGCGTTCGTTGAAGCCTTCAAAGCCAAGTTCGGCCAAGACTCGGTTATCGGTGACGTGACTCAAGCCGCCTACCTCGGCCCATGGTTGTGGAAAGCCGCAGTTGAGAAAGCTGGCAGCTTCGACGTCGACAAAGTGGCAGCAGCCTCGCCGGGCATCGAGCTGACCACCGCACCTGAAGGCTACGTCAAGGTGCACGAGAACCATCACCTGTGGAGTAAGACCCGCATTGGCCAAGTGCAGAAAGATGGCCAGTTCAAGGTGGTCTTCGAGTCCGACCTGATCGAGCCAAACCCATTCCCTAAAGGCTACCAGTAACAGCGGTTTAGGCCGGAGCCAGCCGCAGGCGTACCCATCAGGGCACGTCTGCAGCCCATCCGACCTGAGCTTTTTCTTTCTTCCAGCAGGAGACCATCATCATGGAATGGCTATCGGAATTTGGTGCCATCGCGGCCATGCAGGGCTTCAACGGCTTGTCCGTTTTCTGCGTACTGCTGCTGATGGCCCTGGGGCTGGCGATCATTTTCGGCCAGATGGGCGTGATCAACATGGCCCACGGTGAGTTCCTCACCATCGGCGCGTACACCACCTATGTGGTGTCGATGCTGACCGAGCAATACGCGCCGTTTTTCGGCCCTTACTATTTTTTTCTCGCCATCGTGCTGTCGTTTTTTATCGCCGGTGCGATTGGCTGGCTCGTCGAATGGGCGATGATCAGCAAGCTGTATCAGCGCCCGCTGGATACCTTGCTGGCCACCTGGGGGCTGTCGCTGGTGATGCAGCAGGCCTTCCGCTCGATCTTCGGCGCGCGTGAAGTCAGCGCCACCCTGCCGGAGTGGCTGATGGGTTCGTGGAACCCGACTGAGGCCATTGATATTCCGCGTAACGGCCTGTTTGTCATGGGCCTGACTGTGCTGATGACCGCCATGATTTTCATCATGCTCTACCGCTCGCGCTGGGGCTTGCAGGTGCGTGCCACCGTGCAGAACCGGCTGATGAGCCGCGCGGTGGGGATCAATACCAAGAAGGTCGACCGCATGACCTTCGCCCTCGGTTGCGGTGTCGCCGGTGTCGCGGGCGCGGCCTTCACCACCATTGGCTCAACCGGGCCAACTGCCGGTTCGCTGTACATCGTCGACACCTTCCTGGTGGTGGTCTTCGGCGGTGCGTCGAGCCTGCTCGGCACCATTGCTTCGGCCTTCAGCATTGCCCAGGCGCAGTCGCTGATGGAGTTCTTTATGAGCGGTTCGATGGCCAAGGTGTTCACCCTGTCTGCGGTGATCCTGATTCTGATGCTGCGTCCGCAAGGGCTGTTCTCCATCAAAGTGCGTAAATAAGGAGCCGTCCCATGAATCCGACACTCGATAAGTTTCTCGGCGGCAAGCAAGGTGCGATTGGCCTGGCGGTGCTGGCCACGTTGATCCTGGTGGTGTTCCCGCTGGCGCTGGATGCCTTTCGCCTGAACATGGTCGGCAAGTACCTGACCTACGCCTTCGTCGCGGTAGGGCTGGTGCTCTGTTGGGGCTACGGCGGCATTCTCAGCCTCGGTCAGGGCATGTTCTTTGGCCTTGGCGGTTACTGCATGGCGATGTTTCTCAAGCTTGAAGCCTCCGACCCGGAAAGCACCAAGATCCAATCCACCCCCGGTATTCCGGACTTTATGGACTGGAACCAGATCACCGAACTGCCGATGCTCTGGCAGCCGTTCCACAGCTTCGGCTTCACCTTGCTCGCGGTGATTGGGGTACCGGTGATCCTGGCGCTGGTGATCGGCATGGCGATGTTCAAACGCCGTGTGGGGGACGTGTATTTCTCCATCGTAACCCAGGCGATTGCGCTGATTCTCACCGTACTGATCATCGGCCAGCAGGGCCTGACCGGCGGGGTTAACGGCATCACTGATCTGAAAACCTTATTGGGCTGGGACATCCGCGACGACAGCTCGAAGATGATCCTCTACTTCATCAACGCTTTCTTGTTGTTCGGCTGCATCCTGCTGGGGCGTTTTATCCTCGCCTCCAAGTTGGGTCGGCTGCTGATGGCCATGCGAGATAAGGAAGAGCGCGTGCGTTTCTCCGGCTACGACGTGGCCAGTTTCAAGATATTCGTGTTCTGTGTGGCTGCGGCGTTTTCCGCGATTGGCGGGGCGATGTTCGCCTTGCAGGTGGGCTTTATGTCGCCCAGCTTCGTCGGCATCGTGCCGTCGATCGAGATGGTGATTTTCGCCGCCGTCGGTGGCCGCATGTCGCTGCTCGGTGCGGTGTATGGTGCGCTGCTGGTCAACTTCGGCAAGACCTACTTCTCCGAAACCTTCCCTGAGCTGTGGCTGTACCTGATGGGTGGCCTGTTTATCGCCGTGGTCATGTACTTCCCCAATGGCATCGCCGGTCTGTGGGAAAGCCACGGGCGCAAATGGCTGGGCAAGCTCAGCCGCAAACCGGCGCCGCTTGCTGCCACTGCGCCGCTGCCTGAGGCGGCTGCTACCAGCAGCCAACCCCGTGAACTGGAGGCCACACCATGAGCCAGCCAAGTGCATTTCAGATGCCCAAGCCAGTGCTGGCCATCGAGGGCCTGACGGTGTCGTTCGATGGTTTCAAGGCGGTAGATGACCTCAACCTGTATATCGACCGCAATGAAGTGCGCGTGGTGATCGGTCCCAACGGTGCCGGCAAGACCACAGTGCTGGATTTGATCTGCGGCAAGACCAAGGCCACCGCCGGCAGCATCCAGTTCGAGAACCGCGAGCTGACCAAGATGCGCGAGTTCGACATTGTCCGTGCCGGCGTCGGGCGCAAGTTTCAGAACCCCTCGATCTACGAAAACCTCACGGTGTTCGAGAACCTGGAAATGTCCTACCCCAAAGGCCGCAAGGTGTGGGGCGCGCTGTTCTTCAAACGCACGGCGGAGGTGATCGAACGGGTTGAGCAGATCGCCGCCGAGATCATGCTCAGTGACTACCTGCACTTACAAGCGGACCTGCTTTCCCACGGGCAGAAGCAATGGCTGGAAATCGGCATGTTGCTGATGCAGGACCCGGCGCTGCTGATGCTCGACGAACCAGTGGCTGGCATGAGTGTCAGTGAACGGGCGCAGACCGCCGAGTTGCTCAACCGCATCAGTAAGGGGCGTTCGGTGCTGGTCATCGAGCACGACATGGAGTTCGTCAAAAGCATCGCGCACAAGGTCACCGTGTTGCACCAGGGCAAGGTCCTGGCCGAGGGCAGCATGGATGCGGTGCAGAGCAACCCGAAAGTCATTGAGGTGTATCTGGGGCATTGAGCCCTGTTTGTCGGGTGGAAATAGCCGGCGGCATTTCCACCGCACCCTACCGGAACCGTATTGGAGTGACGCTTATGTTCCAGATCAGCAATCTCGCCTCCGGCTACGGCCAGAGCCAGATCCTTCACGACCTCAACCTGAATGTGCAGAAGCGCGAGATCGTCGCGGTGATGGGCCGCAATGGCATGGGCAAGACCACCCTGTTCAAAAGCCTGATGGGCGTATTGCCGCAGTGGGGTGGGCAGATCAGCGTGGATGGTCGGGATATCTCCAAACTGGAAACCCACGAGCGGGTGGAAAGCGGCATCGCCTATGTGCCACAGGGGCGGATGATTTTTCCCAGCATGACCGTGCTGGAAAACATCCAGACTGGCCTGCCGGCTTCGGCCAAGGGCAAGGTGCCGGATGACCTTTATGCTTTGTTTCCGGTGTTGCAGGACATGCGCCATCGCAAGGGCGGAAACCTGTCTGGCGGCCAGCAACAGCAGTTGGCCATCGCCCGCGCACTGGCGACCAACCCCAAGGTCTTGCTGCTCGATGAGCCGACCGAGGGCATTCAGCCGTCGATCATCAAGGACATCGCCCGCACCCTGAAAGAGATTCGCAACCTGCGTGACCTGACCATCGTGGTCTCCGAGCAGGTGCTGTCCTTCACCCTGGAAATTGCCGACCGCTTCTTGGTGATTGAGAAGGGCAAGTTCGTCGTGGAAGAAACCCGTGACAAGGTGGATGAGGCGACCATCAGCTGCTACTTGTCAGTCTGATTCCTACCTTTGCTCAGCCCTCGCGCACTTGTGTTCGGGGCTGAGAGCCGCTTTACGGCTGGCGTGTTCTCCATGCGCTGGCCGCTTTTTCGTGCCTCTTAAAAATTGCCTTAACGCCTTGCTGCCTGGGGCTTTGCGCATACGTCATCCGACGTATTTGCGGTTTGTCCTGGCCGTTGAAAACTAGCTGCGTACCCCGGCGCGACAGCGCCATGCCTCCCTCAATGGCCCAGGAGCTTTGTCATGACCGAAACGCTGATCAAGGTCGACCTTAATCAACCTGCCACCGAAAACGAGCAGATCCACAATCGCTGGCACCCGGATATTCCGATGGCCTGTTGGGTCAAGCCCGGTGACGACTTCATCCTCGAAACCTACGACTGGACCGCCGGCGCGATCAAGAACAATGACGATGCCAGCGACGTGCGCGATGTGGATCTGTCCACCGTGCACTACCTGTCCGGCCCCGTCGGTGTGCAGGGTGCGCAGCCGGGTGACCTGCTGGTGGTCGACCTGCTCGACATCGGCGCGATGCCCGACTCGCAGTGGGGCTTTAACGGCTTCTTCTCGCGGCAGAATGGCGGTGGTTTTCTTACCGATCACTTCCCGATGGCGCAGAAGGCGATCTGGGACTTCAAGGGCATGTTCACCAGCAGCCGCCACATTCCCGGGGTGAACTTCGCCGGTTTGATCCACCCGGGGCTGATCGGCTGCCTGCCTGATCACAAGATGCTCGCCGAGTGGAACAAGCGTGAGCAGGAGCTGATCGACACTGATCCGCACCGCGTCCCGGCTTTGGCCAACCCGCCGATGGCGCCGACTGCGCACATGGGCAAGATGAAGGGCGAGGCCCGCGATCTGGCTGCACTGACCGGCGCGCGCACCGTGCCGCCGCGTGAGCATGGCGGTAACTGCGACATCAAGGATTTGTCGCGTGGCTCGAAGATCTTCTTCCCTGTGTATGTCGACGGCGCTGGCCTCTCGGTAGGCGACCTGCACTTCAGCCAGGGTGACGGTGAAATCACCTTCTGTGGCGCCATCGAAATGGCCGGCTGGGTACATATGAAGGTCGAGCTGATCAAAGGCGGTATGGCCAAGTACGGGATCAAGAATCCGGTGTTCAAGCCAAGCCCGATCACCCCGAACTACAAGAACTACCTGATCTTCGAAGGCATCTCGGTAGACGAGGCCGGCAAGCAGCATTACCTCGACGTCAACATTGCCTACAAGCAGGCTTGTCTGAATGCCATCAACTACCTGACCAAGTTCGGTTACTCGCCAGCTCAGGGTTATGCGCTGCTCGGTTCAGCGCCGGTGCAGGGGCATATCAGCGGAATTGTCGACGTGCCCAACGCCTGCGCAACCCTGTGGCTGCCGACGGAAATCTTCGACTTCGATATCAACCCCAATGCCAACGGCCCGACTAAGTTCCTCGACGGCAGCATCGACTTACCTATCGCCCCGGATAAGTAAGCCGATTGGCCCCTCTCTCGTTTGAGGGAGGGGTTGCTGTGCCTTTGCTGATGAGGACTCTGCCATGCCGATTTACGAATACGACTGCGCCACCTGTGGCGACTTTACTCAGCTGCGGCCCATGGCCGAGCGTGATCAACCCTGTGGCTGCCCCTGGTGTGGTGGCGACAGTGTGCGAGTGATCCTCAGTGCCCCGCGCTTGTCGACCATGTCCGGCAGCCAGCGCACGGCCATTGCGACCAACGAGCGCAGCGCCAACGCGCCGCAAACGGTCGAGGAATACGCGCAAAGCCGCAAACACCCGAAAGGTTGCGGTTGCTGCACCGCGAACAAACCGTTGCCCCCGACCAAAGCCAATCCGCATGCGCTGAAAACCAAACCCAGCGCCCGGCCGTGGATGATCAGCCACTGAGGCGTTGGCTTAGGCGGTCGTCCAGCCAAACAACTCGGCTGCGTTGTGGCTGCTGGTGCTGGCGAGTTCCTCGCTGCTAATACCGAGTAATTCGGCCAAGGCTTCGCAGATATCAGGCAGGTATTCCGGGCTGTTGCGCTGGTTGGGGTGCATGGAGGGGGCCATGTCTGGCGAATCGGTTTCTAGCACGATCGCCTCCAGTGGCAGTTGAGCTACCACCTTGCGCAGGCGTGAGGCTTGCGGCCAGGTGGGTGCGCCGCCCAGGCCGAGCTTGAAACCGAGCTTGAGGTATTCGCGGGCCTCTTCATAACTGCCGGCAAAGGCATGGATGATGCCGCCACGTGCTGATTTGAGGCGTTTTAGCGTGGCGATGGTTGCCGCATGGGCGCGACGTACGTGCAGCAGTGCGGGAAGCTCGAATTCAATAGCCAGTTTGAGCTGCGCCTCGAATAGCTGTTGCTGGCGTTCTCGGTCGAGGTTTTCGAGAAAATAGTCCAGGCCGAATTCGCCCACCGCACAGAGCTTGGGGTGACTGGCGTAGCGCGTTAGCCAGTCGCGCAGATCATTCAGGTGCTCCGAGCGATGCTCATCGAGATACACCGGGTGCAGGCCGAAGGCGGCGTAGAGGCCGTCTTCAGTCAGCGCCAGGTCCCACACGCGCTGCCAATTGGCCAGGTGCACACCCAGCACAACCGCGCGCTCAACGCCGATGTCGCGGCAGCGGCGCAACAGTGCGCCGCGATCAGCGTCGAAGTCTGGGAAGTCTAAGTGGGTGTGGGTGTCGATCAGGTGCATGGCATCACGGCTGGCAGCGGTTGCCAGAGAGGTTCAGGCGACGCGCTTCGTCGTCGCTCACACATTTGCTGTCGACGCCTTGAACGATGCGTGGTGACTTATCGCGGATGCTGCTGGTGAAACTGTCGACAAAGCGCTGTGCTTTACCCTGATCTTCAAATTGTCGCGCCGAGCTTTTGTTCGACGTGTAGCTGCCGTTACTGGCCGCAAAGCACTGTGAGTTGCCCTCGCAGGAAAGTTCGACGTACCAATAGGTTTGACGGACTTCCACTCCGGCCAGGCTGTGTGAGGCAAGCAGGCTTAAGGCAATGAAGAGCATCGTGCGCATGGAGTTACTCCCTGTAAATGGAGAAACCAGCCTAAGCCAGCGTCTTGCCCTTGGGAAGTGTGGTGCTCTGTGCGCTTATGAAAAAGCTGCGCATGAGTGCATGCGCAGCTTTGGAAGTGCTTAGTGATGCTCTCGGGTGGCGCGGAATTTCACGTCGGGCCAGCGCTCTTCCATCAAGGCCAGGTTGACTCGCGTGGGGGCCAGGTAGGTGAGGTGACCGCCACCGTCCAACGCCAGGTTCTCTACCGCCTTGTTGGAGAATTCTTCCAGCTTCTTCTTGTCGCTGCAGTCGATCCAGCGCGCGGACCACACGGTAATCGGCTCATAGGCGCACTCGACCTTGTATTCCTCTTTCAGGCGGCTGGCGACCACATCGAACTGCAGCACACCGACGGCGCCGAGGATGATGTCGTTGCTGCGCTCTGGGAAGAACACCTGGGTCGCGCCTTCTTCGGCCAGCTGTTGCAAGCCCTGACGCAGTTGCTTGGATTTCAGCGGGTCTTTCAGGCGTACACGGCGGAACAGCTCGGGGGCGAAGTGCGGGATACCGGTAAAGCCCAGCGCTTCGCCTTCAGTGAAGGTGTCGCCGATCTGAATGGTGCCGTGGTTGTGCAGGCCGATGATGTCGCCGGCATAGGCCTCGACCAGCATTTCGCGCTCGCTGGAGAAGAAGGTCAGGGCGTCGCCGATGCGTACGTCCTTGCCGGTGCGCACATGGCGCATCTTCATGCCCTGGCTGTATTTGCCCGAGCAGATGCGCATAAAGGCAATGCGGTCGCGGTGCTTGGGGTCCATGTTCGCCTGGATCTTGAAAATAAAGCCGCTGAACTTCTCTTCCACCGGCTCTACGGTGCGCTCATTGGCGACGCGGGCCAGCGGTTTTGGTGCCCAGTTGACCACGGCGTCGAGCACATGATCGACGCCGAAGTTGCCCAGCGCGGTACCGAAGAACACCGGGGTCAGCTGGCCGCTCATAAATTCGTCCTGATCGAATTCGTGGCAGGCACCCTGAACCAGCTCCAGCTGTTCGATAAAACGCTCGTACTCATCACCCAGGTGCGCGCGGGCTTCGTCGGAATCGAGCTTCTCGATGATCTTGGTTTCGGTACGCTCGTGGCCGTGGCCAGCGGTGTAAACGATGATGTAATCGTCTTTGAGGTGGTACACGCCCTTGAAGTCGCGGTAGCAACCGATCGGCCAGGTGATCGGCGCTGCTTTGATTTTGAGGACGGCTTCGATCTCGTCGAGCAGCTCAATCGGGTCGCGGATGTCGAGGTCGAGTTTGTTGACGAAGCTGACAATCGGCGTGTCGCGCAGGCGGCACACGTCCATCAGGGCGATGGTGCGCGGCTCAACACCCTTACCGCCGTCGAGCACCATCAGTGCACTGTCTACCGCGGTCAGGGTGCGGTAGGTGTCTTCCGAGAAGTCTTCGTGGCCGGGGGTGTCGAGCAGGTTGATCATGTGATCGCGGTAGGGGAACTGCATCACCGAGGTGGTGATGGAGATGCCGCGCTGCTTTTCCATTTCCATCCAGTCGGACGTGGCATGGCGGTCGGACTTACGCGACTTCACCGTACCCGCGACCGAAATCGCTTTACCCATCAGCAGCAGCTTCTCGGTAATCGTGGTTTTACCGGCGTCGGGGTGGGAAATGATCGCGAACGTACGACGTTTCGCGACTTCGGTGGCCTGGATGGTCATTGTGCGGGAACCCATCGACTGAATAGTCGGTCTGTCAAAAAAGGCGGCGATTATAACGGTAAACGCCGCTCAGCGCGGCGACCTGTAGTCAGGCGAGCAAACCGCGATTTTTCTACGCTTTGTGCGGCATTCCTGACGTTTTGTTTTGAATATAAAACGATCAATCAATAAGACGACAAAGAGGGTCAAAAGCACGGCATTTTTGATTGATCTCAGCTTCCCATGGCCCTAAAGTTCGCGCCCGAACGTCCATGCTGGCAACGATCCATCCGGCTCAAGTACTGACGACGAGAGACCTTGCGGTACTCGGCGACATGCCTTGGGAAGTAGGCGAACCAAAGTGGGGAAACTGATCAGACGTTCTGCTTGTGCGTTCATCCGCCAAGCCTCCCTCATGTTGGGACTGTCTGCTTATGCAGCATTTGCCTAACTAAAATGTTCTAACTGGTTCAGCCAACTGGAGTCCGAGTATGCCGATCAAGGTCGAAGATTATTACGCACCCGCCACTTTTCAACGCATGAAGGCGTTTGCCGATACCCAGGAAACCCCGTTTGTGGTGATCGATACCGCGATCATCAGCCAGGCCTACGACGACCTGCGCGCCGGTTTCGAATTCGCCAGCATCTATTACGCGGTCAAGGCCAACCCGGCAGTCGAGATCATCGACTTGCTTAAGGACAAAGGCTCCAGCTTCGACATCGCCTCCATCTATGAGTTGGATAAGGTGTTGAGCCGTGGCGTAACCGCCGACCGCATCAGCTATGGCAACACCATCAAGAAATCCAAGGACATCCGCTACTTCTACGAGAAGGGCGTGCGTTTGTTCTCTACCGACTCCGAAGCTGACCTGCGCAACATCGCCAAGGCGGCTCCGGGCTCGAAAGTTTATGTGCGCATCCTCACCGAAGGTTCGACCACCGCGGATTGGCCGTTGTCGCGCAAGTTCGGCTGCCAGACTGACATGGCTATGGACCTGCTGATTCTCGCTCGCGACCTGGGTCTGGTGCCGTATGGCATCTCCTTCCACGTCGGCTCGCAGCAGCGTGATATTTCCGTATGGGATGCGGCGATCGCCAAGGTCAAAGTGATCTTCGAGCGTCTGAAAGAAGAAGACGGCATCACCCTCAAACTGATCAACATGGGCGGCGGCTTTCCGGCCAACTACATCACCCGCACCAACAGCCTGGAAACCTATGCCGAGGAAATCATCCGCTTCCTCAAGGAAGACTTCGGTGACGATCTGCCGGAAATCATTCTGGAGCCGGGCCGTTCGCTGATCGCCAATGCCGGCGTTCTGGTCAGTGAAGTGGTGCTGGTAGCGCGCAAGTCGCGTACTGCGGTTGAGCGCTGGGTGTATGTCGACGTGGGCCTGTTCAGCGGCTTGATCGAAACCATGGGTGAAGCCATCAAGTTCCCGATCTACACCGAGAAGAAAGGTGAGATGGAGGAAGTGGTGATCGCCGGTCCGACCTGCGACAGCGCTGACATCATGTATGAAAACTACAAGTACGGCCTGCCGCTCAACCTGGCGATCGGCGACCGTCTGTATTGGCTCTCTACCGGTGCCTACACCACCAGCTACAGCGCCGTGGAGTTCAACGGCTTCCCGCCGCTGAAGTCGTTCTACCTGTAACACCTGGCTGCTGCCAGCCAAGACCCCGCTCCGGCGGGGTTTTTTATGCCTATGTACCGGTTAGGTGTTGCATGCCACGGGTAGTGCGCTGCCTACACCGCGTGAGTCGGGGCGGGCGCATGCCGGTAGGTTGGCGTTGAGCGCAGCGAAGCCCAACAGGCCGTGGCATGTCTCGTTGGGCTTCGTCGCGTTGCTCCTCAGCCCAACCTACGGTTTATCGCCTCACACCACGCAATAGGTACATAGCCCTTTTAAGCCTGTTTTTTATCAGCACTGCTTTGGCGAGTCGTTGATAGCCTTTGATGCAAATAGTTCTCAGTATGTGTTGATGTATTTAATGCAAGTAATTATCATCCGCGCACTTTAAGCTTCCGCCTCTGGTCAGCAGCTACACAGAGAGGCGGTGCGACTTATTCATCGGGGAGAGAGCATGTCCATTCGTAGCCGTAAACACAGCAAAAGCAGCCATCTTGCGTTGCTCATCGCCGCCGCTGTCCCCGGCATGGCATTTGCCGCTCAGGGCAGCTTTGCGCAAGAAGAATTGAGCTTGCCGGCTACCACTGTGACCTCCAAGGCAGAGGTGCCTTACAAGGCGACACGCAGCGCTAACACCAAGCTTACCCAGCCGCTGTTGGATACACCTAAGACCGTACAGGTGATCAAGAAAGAAATGCTCCGCGAGCAGGGTGCAAGCAGCCTGATGGACGCACTACGCAACACGCCGGGTATCACCATGCAGCTGGGTGAGAACGGCAACACTTCGGCCGGTGACACCTTTATGATGCGTGGCTTCTCCACAGAAAACTCCACCTTCGTCGACGGCATCCGTGACCTCGGCGCCATCAGCCGTGATGTCTTCAACCTTGAGCAAGTGGAAGTGGTGAAGGGCGCGGCCGGCTCCGATATCGGTCGTGGTGCGTCTTCCGGTTACATCAACCTGATCTCCAAGCTGCCGAGCCTGGAAGACAGCATCAGCGGCACCCTGGGTTATGGCACCGCGGACAAGGCTGAGATGACGGCTGACATCAACCAGAGCATGGGCGATAGCTCGGCCTTTCGCCTTAATCTGATGCGCCGCGATGGCGATGTCGACGGCCGTGATTATGTTGAAAACAGCAGCTACGCCGTAGCCCCTGCCCTGGCTTTTGGTCTGGACGGTGACACGCGCTTGTATATCTACAGCCAGCACGTGCGCCAGAACAATGTGCCGGATGGTGGTATCCCAAGCATTGGTATGGAGGGTTTTTACAACGCCAATGCTAGCCTGAATGCCGGTGGCAAGGTCGACGAAGACAATTTTTACGGCAGCACTGGCGATTACGAAGATGTTAACGCCGACATGCTCAGCATCAAGCTCGAACATGACCTGAATGAAGTAACCACTCTGCGCAATATTTCGCGCATCGGTAAGACCACCACTGAGCGCATCCTCACCGGTATCAACACCCTGGCTGATAATGCGTCGGCAAATCCGGCGGACTGGACTGTCAGCCGTTCGCGTCAGTTGGTCGATCAGGAAAATGAAATTGCCGCCAACCAGACCAGCCTGAACACCGAGTTCATGACCTTCGGCCTGCGTAACGAGCTGTCTACCGGTCTTGAATTTATGAGCGAGAAGCAACGTGCCGAGAGCGGTACGACCTCCCGCCGAGTCATCGATGGCGTGGATTATGCTGACGTCAGCCCGCCGACCGCCAACCTGTATAACCCGAATGCACATGACCTGATGGCTAAGCCATACAAGACCGGTGCGTATAACGATGGCAAGACTGACACGGTGGCTTTGTATGCCTTCGATACCCTGCACCTGAATGAGCAGTGGGCGGTCAACGCGGGTGTGCGCTTCGAGCATTACAAAACCCAGAGTAAAGGCCTCTCGCTGGTGCAGGTTGCGGGCGTCAACTACACGCTCACGCCGTACAACATTAAAGAGTCGGACAATTTGACCAGTTGGAACGCCGGCGTGGTGTTCAAACCTGCTGAGAACGGCAGCATTTATCTGTCCTATGCCAACTCGCTGACGCCGCCAGGCAGTGACAGTTTCTCGCTGGCTGCCAGTTCGCCAACCTCTTCTTCAAACGAGCAGGCGGGGCTGGATCCGCAGGAAACCGAACACGTTGAGTTGGGTACCAAGTGGGACCTGCTGGATGAGCGCCTGAACCTGACGGCAGCGGTTTACCGCACCGAAAACACCAATCAGGTGTCCTACGATGCGCTGAGTGATGTGTACCAGCAGGATGGCAAGTTGCGTGTGACTGGGGTCGAGCTGGGCATGGTGGGGCAGATCACCAACTTCTGGCAGATATCGGCCGGTATTGCTCACATGGACACCGAGCAGCTGGATCAGGTCAGTAAAAGTAGAAACGGTGATATCAACCAGAGTGGCGGTGTGCGTTGGTCGCCAGACCTGACAGCAACGCTGTGGACCTCTTACACCCTGGGCGACCTCACCCTTGGCGGTGGTGCGCGCTATGTGTCTGAGCAAACTCGGCAGGTCAATAAGGGTGTTGATCTGAGCACTCAAAACATGCCGGAAATCCCGTCTTACTGGGTGGCCGATGCCATGGCGGCCTACCGTATCAATGACAACCTCAACCTGCGCCTGAACATGTACAACCTGTTTGACGAGGAGTACATCAGCTCGCTGAACAACAGCGGCGCACGGGTGCGCATGGGGCAACCGCGCTCGGCGATGTTCACCACCGAGTTCAGTTTCTGATAGAGCACCGCGTTGTAATCGAAGCCTGCGCGTAAGCGCGGGCTTCTTGCATTCTGTATTTCTGGAGCGAGCGCCGATGCTGCTGCATATCCCCCAGGTTCTGAGTAAGCAGGAAGTCGCGCAGATACGTACTGAGCTGGCTGCCCATGAATGGAAGGATGGTGCACACAGTTCGGGTGCCCAGGCGGCGAGCCGCAAACGTAATTTACAGCTGTCATTGCAGGCGCCCGTTTATGCCAGGTTGGCTAAACAGGTGGCTGGGGCGCTGGCACGTCACCCGCTATTTGCCTCTGCTGTCCTGCCTCGGCAGATATTGCCGCCGATGTTCAATTGCTACAGCGGTGGTGGCAGTTATGGCAACCATGTGGACAGTGCAATGCAGCGCGACAGCTTGGGCGATCCGGTGCGTACGGATGTTTCCACCACGCTGTTTCTGTCCGAGCCGGATGAGTATGAAGGGGGTGAGCTGATCGTCGAAGACACCTACGGCGAGCATGAGATCAAGCTGGACGCGGGCGATGCCATCATCTATCCGGCCACCAGCTTGCACCGGGTTGAACCGGTAACCGCCGGCGAGCGAATTGCATCTTTCCTCTGGAGCCAGAGCCTGGTACGTGACGCTTGGCAGCGCAAAATGCTCTTCGATCTGGACATGAACATCCTCAAGTTGCGCCAGCAATTAGGCGACAGTGATGAGGTGGTGGGGCTCACCAGCACCTATCACAACCTACTGCGGCAATGGACACAGTGATGATCAGGCAACCGCCACTTACTGCCATCCCTGCGGACCTCGTATCGGCCAGTGATTATGAACGCTACGCGCTGGAGCGCCTTGACAGCCATGCGCTGGCTTATTTGCAGGGCGGCGCCGGCGATGAGCTGACCTGTGCCGCCAACCTGCAAGCCTGGCAGGAGCTTGCGATTGTCCCGCGCATGCTGCGTGATCTGCGCGGCGGGCATACCCGCTGCCAGCTGCTGGGCGATGAGTTGCAGCATCCGTTGCTGCTAGCGCCGGTCGCCTACCAAAAGCTGTTTCACCCGGAGGCCGAGGTCGGTAGTGCACTGGCTGCGGGCGTAATGGGTGGCGCTGCGGTGCTGAGCTGCTTTGCTTCAACAGCCTTGGAGCAGGTAGCGGCAGCAGCCTCTGGCCCGCTGTGGTTTCAGTTGTATTGGCAGGGCTGCGGCGAGCGAACGCTGGCGTTGGTTCGGCGTGCGGAGCAATCCGGTTACCGGGCGCTGGTACTGACCGTGGATGCGCCGGTGTCCGGCATTCGCAACCGCGAGCAGCGGGCGGGGTTCCAGTTGCCCGCGGGTATCGAGGCGGTAAATATTTCCAGTCCGGCATTAGTGCCCGAGTTGGCAGCGGACGACAGTGCGGTGTTCGACGGGTTGATGGCGGTGGCGCCGCAGTGGGGTGATGTCGAGTGGTTATGCCGACAAACAACATTGCCGGTACTGCTCAAGGGCCTCCTGCATGCGGACGATGCGCGTCGAGGCATGCGGGCCGGTGCTGCGGGCATCATCGTGTCGAATCACGGTGGGCGGGTGCTGGATTCGCAGTGGCCAGCGTTGAAAGCCTTGCGCGGTATTCGCGCCGCTGTGGGGGCAGGCGTGCCCGTACTGGTAGACGGTGGCATTCGTCGTGGCACCGACGTGTTTAAGGCGTTGGCTATGGGCGCTTCGGCGGTACTGATCGGCAGGTCTTATATCCATGCCTTGGCTGCCGCTGGGGCGTTGGGGGTGGCTCATTTACTCAGGTCGCTGCGTGAGGAGCTTGAAGTGACCATGGCGTTATGCGGCTGCCGCACCTTGGACGACATCACTGCCGGCGCTGTGCGGCGCAGCGATGACTGGTCCTGAGGGCTACTGGCGCTAGGTAAATGATGTGTAAACCCGGGCGCGCCCAGCTTCAATGTTAATGGCTATCAAATAGAATGTTTTCTTGTTTGCTTGCGACTCCTATTCATTAGTAAACGGTCTCGCCTCTGCGTCCCGTCCCATCTGTAAGAGTGATAGAGCGTGTTGAAGAAAGTTCTGTTCCAGCTGCATTGGCTGTTCGGTATTACTGCCGGCTTGGTGTTGGCCCTGATGGGCGTGACCGGTGCGGCCTATTCGTTCCAGGACGAATTGATGCGCGCCCTCAATCCTGATGTGCTGCGGGTTGAAGTACGCGATAGCGGCGTGCTGTCGCCGGACGTATTGGTGCCTAAAATCGAGGCCGCCAGCCAGCAGCGTGTAGTAGGGCTGTGGCTGGAGGTGCAGGGTGAGCGTGCCGCGCGGGTGTTTTTCGCGCCGCCGCCTGGCGAGCGCCGGGGGCCGTCGCGCTACTTCGACGCCTACAGCGGCGAGCTGCTCGGTGAGCCACGTGGCCAGGGCTTCTTCGACTTGATGCTGAAGCTGCACCGCTTCCTCGCCATGGGCGAGTACGGCAAGCAGATCACGGCAGCTTGTACCTTGATTCTGCTGTTCTTCTGTCTGTCGGGCTTGTACTTGCGCTGGCCGCGCCAAGCCGCAAGCTGGCGCGCCTGGCTGACCCTGGACTGGGCACGCAAGGGCCGCAGCTTTAATTGGGATCTGCACGCGGTGGCCGGCACCTGGTGCCTGGCGCTGTACCTGTTGGCCGCGCTTACGGGGTTGTATTGGTCGTACGACTGGTACCGTGAAGGCGTCACTGCGTTGCTCAGTGATCAGCCAGGTGGCCAGCAGCGTGGCGGCAAGCGCGGTCCGCCGCCAGCCGGGGAGCTACCGCCAGTGAATTACCAAGCCGTATGGGATGGCCTGCAGCGTGCTGCCGGTAGCCAGTTGAGCAGCTACAACCTACGCCTGCCGACTGCTCCTGGGCAGCCGGTGACGGTATTTTATCTGCGCGACGATGCCCCGCATGAGCGCGCGTTCAACCAACTGGCGCTTGATCCGTTGAGCGGCGAACCCGGTCGGCATAAACGCTATGACCAACAGACGTTTGGTGATCAGCTACTCACCAGTGTCTATGCCCTGCATGTGGGCAGCTACTTTGGCCTGGCTGGGCGGATTTTAATGATGCTGGCCAGCTTGGCGATGCCGTTGTTCGCCATCACCGGTTGGTTGTTGTACCTCGATCGTCGGCGCAAAAAACGCGCGATGCTGAGCGCGCGTGGTCTGTTGCAGCTGAATGCGCCGCAAGCAGGCGGTTGGCTGATCGGTTTTGCCAGCCAGAGTGGTTTTGCCGAGCAGCTTGCCTGGAGCACTGCGGGGCAACTGCAGGCCGCGGGGCTGGCGGTGAGCGTGCAGCCTCTGGCTAAGCTGACCGAGCCGATGTTGCGCGAGGCCCGTAATGCGCTGTTTGTCGTCAGCACCTTTGGCGATGGCGAAGCGCCGGATAGTGCGCGCGCGTTCGAGCGCAAGCTACTCGGTCAGGCGCTTGGGCTGGAGCATTTGCGCTATGCGATGCTCGCCTTGGGGGATCGGCAGTACCAGCACTTCTGCGGCTTCGCCCAGCGTGTGCAGGGCTGGTTGGCCCAGCAGGGTGCACAGAGCCTGTTTGATTCAGTGCAGGTGGATGCCGCCGACGCGGCTGCGCTGACCAGCTGGCAGCGTCAAATCGCTGAAGTAACCGGCGCCAAGGCTCAGTATCAAGCAGAAGTACCCTACGGCCTGTGGGCGTTGACTCGCCGTGAGCTGCTCAACCCAGGCAGCCAGGGTGCGCCGACTTATCTACTTGGGCTGCGCGCGGAGCGGGCTGCTGAGTGGGCCGCTGGCGATATTCTTGAAGTGTTGCCGCGTCACGCCGACGCCACGGTGCAGGCCTGGTTGCAGGTGCATGCGCTGGATGGTGGGCAAATGGTCAGCCTAGATGGTTTGTCGCAATCGTTGCAGCAGGCCTTGGCAGGCAAGCAACTACCCGAGCGATTCACTCATCTGGTCGGTTTGCATGCGCAGGCGGTGCTGGACGCGCTGGTGCCGTTGGCTGCGCGTGAATACTCAATCGCTTCGCTGCCCAGCGATGGCGAGCTAGAGCTGATCGTGCGCCAGGAGCGGCATGCCGACGGTTCGCTGGGGCTTGGCTCCGGCTGGTTGACCGCAGGTGCTGCGCTGCATGGCCAGCTGCTGGCGCGGGTGCGGCGTAACAGAGGCTTCCATGCGCCAGAAGATGAGCGGCCGGTGATTCTGATCGGCAACGGCACCGGCCTGGCAGGGCTGCGCAGTCTGCTTAAAGCGCGGATTGTGGCAGGGCATCGGCAAAACTGGTTGCTGTTTGGCGAGCGCAATGCGGCTTACGACTTTTACTGTCGAGCAGAGTTGCAAGGTTGGCTGGTCAGCGGAGAGTTGGCGCGACTGGACCTGGCCTTCTCTCGTGATCAGCTGGCGAAGGTCTATGTGCAAGATTGTCTGCGTGAATCTGCCGAAACATTGTCGGCATGGTTAGCACAAGGCGCTGCCATTTATGTGTGCGGTAGCCTGGCGGGTATGGCTGCCGGGGTTGATGCGGTGTTGCATGAGTTGCTGGGCGAGGCCGGGGTTAATGCGTTGCTGGAAGAGGGCCGTTATCGTCGCGATGTGTATTAAGTTCGCGCAGTACTGTGGTTTTTGCAGGCTTCCCGTCGCGGTGCTGCGCCACTAAGCTGGTGGCTATGAAAACGATCCTGCTGAATTGCGACATGGGTGAAAGCTTCGGCGTGTGGAATATGGGTGATGACGCCCATGCCATGCCGCTGGTTGATCAGGCCAACCTGGC